>WTGT01000108.1 GCA_011523445.1 Paracoccaceae bacterium | reverse complement strand
ATCTTGATAGGGATGGGATAAAACTTCAACAGGTCAAAACCGAAAATTTTCATGGATTTATTTTTGTTAATTTTGATGCAAATGCCTCTGGCATGGATGAATGGTTTCCAGGTATCAGGGAAACCCTCGCAGAATATGTTCCCGACCTACCCCTCCTCAAACCAATGCAGTGGATTGAAATACCCGAGAAATGCAATTGGAAAACCTCGGTCGAAAATCATTCGGAATGTTATCATTGCCAAATCAACCACAAGGCTTTCTCGGAAGGTGTGATAGATCCCTCGACCTATGATATACAGCCTCAAGGATATTGTCTCAGACATACAACCCAGATGAATAAATTTGAAGCCATGACTTACGATGTGGATTTATCCATCCCTCATGCCACTGATTACACCACTTTCCTTTTGTGGCCTATGTTTGCTTTTCAAGTCTATCCGGGCAACATGCTGAATACCTATCACTGGCGACCGCATGATGTTGATCACTGCACTGTTTGGCGAGGATGGTTTTCCATAAATGGAGAATTTGATGAAGTGATTGACAAACTGGCCGTACAGGATAGGGCAACGACTGTAGCAGAAGATATAAGACTGGTTGAAAGTGTAGGCAGGGGATTGAAAAGCAGAGGATACAAACCAGGCCCCCTGGTTGTTGATCCCGCTTGTGGTGTAAACTCAGAGCACTCGATAATGCATCTTCATAGATGGTTCAGGGAAGCTATTGAGCTTTGACCAATTTGATACATTAAGTCAAATTGGTATTCAGACAGCAAATGTTCGATTAAATATTACAGGTTTTAATTACAGGTGTGATTATGGATGAGGATTTATTTGAAAAAGGCCTTGCTGCAAGGAGGAATACCTTGGGCGAGGAGTATGTAAACAGGAATCTGCAACAAGCAGATGATTTCAATCTTCCGTTTCAAAAGGCAATGACAGCCTGGTGCTGGGGATTTGGTTGGGGTGATGAAACCATCGATCCAAAAACCCGAAGCCTGATGAATTTATCTATGATCGGGGCCTTGGGGAAAATGACTGAATGGGAAATACACCTCAAGGGAGCACTGAATAATGGTGTCTCGGTAGATGAAGTAAAAGCCACGATTCATATAATCGGAATCTATTGTGGTGTCCCACAGGCACTGGAATGCTTCCGATCGGCAAGAAAGATTTTGGAAGCAGAAGGAAAACTGTAATTACTCAATTGCCTGTTAGGAAATCAACCCTGAAACTTATCATTCCAGGTAGGCAAGGTATCGTTCTCGGCTGGGGAAGCATGATATACACCCCGAGCAATTGCCCTGGATACCGTTCTGGCAGCGGCATCACTTAGTTCGAAAACAACATTATCGGGATCTGCAACCTCCTTGATTCCACTTGATGCTGCAAAAATCAGGTCTCCATCATAAATTGTATGTGATGGAACGATCGCCCTTGCAATTCCATCATGTGCGGCGACTGCTATTCTTGTCAATTGGGCTTGGTCCAGCTTGGCATCAGTTGCCACAATACCGATTGTAGTATTCCCGAAATTTTCAGAAGTATCTCCTGGAAAAGTCGGAGTCCAATCAGGCTTGATAACATTGGTAGTACCCAAACCTCCAAATTCATCACCAAATTCCCAAAATGCAGCCCAGAATGACTTTTCATCGTACTGGGTAGTTGTCCCAAGTGAATTGACAGCCATCAAAGCTCCAACGGTATAACCCGATTCCAATTTGATTGATGCAGTACCAAGGCCTCCTTTCAGGTTATTGGTTGTAGCTCCTGTCCCGGCACCAAAACTGCCGATCTGGAAATCCTTGCCGGCATTGGAAAGGGCTTCTTGACCTAAATTGCCATAAGGGTTTTCAGTCCAGTTCTTCTGCCCGCCATTCAACAGGTCAAATAAAATGGCACTGGGAATAATCGGGACTCTGACATCTCCAACTGGAAAACCACACCCTTTTTGAGACAACGAGTCACCAATTCCTGATGCGGCGTCCAAACCGAAGGCGGAACCACCAGAGAGTACAAGGCAATCGACTTTTTTTACTAACCTGTCGGGTGCCAGCAAATCGGTTTCTCGCGTTCCCGGTGCTCCTCCCATTACGTGTACAGCTGCAACAAAGGGTTTTTCTCCCAGGAATACGGTGACACCGGATTTAATGTGGTTATCGGTGGAATTCCCTACCAAAAAACCTGTGACATCGGTAATGGAATTTCTTCGTCCGGGTTGCAATTTGAGGAACCGACAGTTTGTATATTAACTCGATAGGTGGATTTGGTAGTCAGCGGGATTACATCATGCAATAGTTACAGCAACTCGATTTCGACGAAAGAGAAATCAAAAGAATTGGAGTTCAGGATATTATGTTCTACCCCTTTCTGTCTGAAGTAGGATTTACCTGCTTCAAGTACCTGAATCGTTGTTGAATCATCAGAATGGATGGCAGTTAATTCACCAGAAACCAAGGGTACAACGATATAATCATACTCATGAACATGAAACCCTGTAGTTTCCCCGGGCTTGAATTGCCATTCGGTTACATTTATTTTTGAATTCCTGATTTGAGGGATACTCGTGGCAAGCTTCTCATATGTTTGCATTTGATGCCTCTATTTCTAGCAAAATACCTGATGTTAAACAATCAGCCAATTCGCAATTTCTCAAAAATGTCATGCTTTTTGAGCTTGAATTTAACTCAGAATTCCTAACAACCATAATTTTTCTTTTAATATATTATCACCAAAAAGAATTCTTTATTTAGGAATATTTGTGAAAATTATCGGTATTGATCCCGGATTAACCAAAACTGGCTGGGGTATAATTGAGGCAAGAGGGCAAAATTACACCTACATTGATTG
>WTGT01000274.1 GCA_011523445.1 Paracoccaceae bacterium | reverse complement strand
GGGCATTCCTGCAGACCACTGGGAAAGAATTGCCAAAAAGGGTTTTCAACTGGTTTACGGTGCAACCGTAAACCTGTTTACGAATCGTCATGGTGATTATCTAGGTTATGGACCTGAGGCTGCCGAACTGGTAGGTATACCCGAACCTGAAACCATGATGCAATTGCCATGGGAACCGAAGATTGCCAGGTTTTATTGCACCCTTTTCCGAAATAGGGAAGAACCTGAAGATCCAGGTGCATTTCTGACCGCCGATTGCAGGGGCAATTTGCGACGCCTCCATGACGAGTTCCAGAACAAGCATGGCTTGCAGCTGAGGATGGGTACCGAACCCGAAATGATGTGGCTGAAAAGGGGTGAGGATGGAAAACCTGCAGGGGGATTCTCCAAACCGTTCTGTTATCACATCGATCAATTTGAATCACTACGTCCGGTTTACATGAAGGTTATCGAATATGCCCGCAAGATGGGGCTGGACATGATTCAGGGAGACCATGAAGATGCTCCCGGGCAGTTGGAACTCAACTGGGAGTTTGATGATGTACTGAAGAATGCTGACCGTCTTACAACCTACCGGCAAATTTGTGCCCAGGTTGCCAGGGAGTTCAATCTGATTGCCTGTTTCATGTCAAAACCGTTCATGGGTGTTTCTGCTTCCGGTTGTCATCACAATCTCTCGCTTTGGAGAGGCGGTGAACAATCATTCAGAAGGGTAGGCAATGATCCGGACAACCTGCCAGGCATGAAAGACAATTACATGTATACGGTTGGAGGTGAAAACACCTTCATGCCCGATTCGGATAATCCCAGAATGCCCGGCAAGGTTGGATTGATGGCCATCGGTGGAATTGTCAATCACCTCAGGGCATTGACAGCCGTTGGTTCATCTACTGTAAATTCATATCGTAGGCTTTGGGATACTGGCTTCTGGGCACCTGTCTTTGCCGATTGGGGCTTTCAAAATAGAACCACCGGTTTGCGGGTATCCGCACCCGGAAGGTTTGAATACAGGTCGGTTGATTCAATGGTAAATCCCTACCTTATGGGGTCAGTCATTCTGGCTGCCGTCAGGGATGGTATAGAAAACAACCTTGATCCTGGCGAACCCGAAGAAAGAAACATTTACGAGGCAATTCAAGCCGGCAAGGATGTCCGCAAACTGCCGATGTCTCTTGGTGAAGCCCTTGAAGCCTTGGCCAATGATGAAATCATTCAAGGTGGCATGCCTGGTGAAATGTACCGCTTGTATCATGAATACAAAACCGATGAGTGGGAACGGTTCATGCATACGGTCTCAGATTGGGATCAGGAAGAATACATCGACTGTTTGCCATAAATATAAATCAAAAGTCAGGGTGTGATAGTACACCCTGGCTATCACTAAAGCATTTTGGGAGTATTTTGAAATGTGTGGAATTGCAGGGATAATTCATCGGGGAAAATCCTCTGGTGTCGGTTCTGAAATGACTGATATGCTTCAGGCGCTGAAGCACAGGGGACCTGATTCAACAGGTTATGCCATTTATGGCGACATTGGTGATGGCGACCTGATCATGAGGGTAAAGGTTGCCGAAAGGGAGGACTTGGACAAGGGCAGCAAAATCAAGTCCTTGATTCGTGAGCGTATCGGAGAGGTGGAAAATATAGTCAAAGAGCATGCAACCATCAGATCCAAGGATCAGGCTACTGATTATGCCCTTCGATATGTCCTTTCAATCAAGGACAAACCGGCCGAGATGGCAGCAACCATCGAGGAAGTTGAAGGAGTGGAAATTCTTTCCCTCGGTAGAAGACTGGAATTGGTTAAGGATTTGGGTGATGCCGCCGAAGTGGCCTCGGATTACGATTTGAAATCATTCAATGGAACGCATGCCATAGGGCACACCAGGATGGCAACCGAATCAGATGTCGATATTCGGTCGGCACATCCCTACTGGGCATTCCCTTACAATGATATTTCAGTTGTTCATAATGGCCAAATTACCAATTATTGGATCATGCGGAGGGAAATGGAAAGAATGGGACACAGATTCATGTCAAATTGTGATTCCGAGCTTCTTGCCGTTTATACCGCGCACAATCTTTCGAATGGTGAAACACTTGAAGAAAGCCTGACCAAGTCAATCCATGAAATCGATGGAGTATTTACCTACCTGGTAGCAACCAGGGATGAACTTGGAATGGCCAAGGATACAATGGCAGCCAAACCACTGGTCCTGTATGAAAGTGATGACCTGATTGCCATGGCATCGGAAGAGGTTGCAATACGGTCAATCCTTCCTCAGGAAATCGATACCTATGATCCCTATGACGAGGAGGTACGTGTATGGCACACCTAAGTGATTCCGAATTGAGGGAAATGACCCAGGAGGAACGGGTCAAGGCTCTCGGGATGACAACAGAGCAGTTGACTGGAAGGTCAATGGCGATTGAGTTTGATCCAGATGAAAAACAACGATTTCTTTATCCCTGGGCTCCGGACGTGGATTACAACAAGCGCACTGAAATTGATGCGGATGATGGAACTACCACGGAAATAAACACCCGAGTCAGAAACCTTATGGCCGAGGGCTATGGATCAATAGTTATCAAGAACCCAAGGGGCAAACACGGTCTTGGGGTCGGCATTCTAAGTCGCCTGAACCTGATTTTTGAAGGATCATTGGGATATTTCGCCGTCGGTTTGAACGATGGTCCCAATGTCAGGATCAACGGCCGGGTTGGGTGGTCCTGTGGTGAAAACATGATGTCGGGTTCAATAGTCATCGAAAAGAATGCCGGTTCAACCTTTGGTGCAGCCATCAGGGGTGGCGATCTTGTCTGCAAAGGTTCCGTGGGATCCAGAACAGGCATAGAC
>WTGT01000168.1 GCA_011523445.1 Paracoccaceae bacterium | reverse complement strand
TGGTGGAACTGAAATCAAGCCGGGTAATCCCGTTCAGATTGGTCCGCAATCGGTAGGATATCGAATTTTTGAAAAAGGGTTGCTTTTCGGAGGCGATACCTTGACAGCAACTGATGTCGCAGTGGGACTTGGAATTGCTGATATAGGTGATGCCGGGCCGGCCAAGGCACTTGGAGAGAATACGCTGCGAAATTACAAGGACAAGATTGACGAAATGATTGTCAATGCGGTTGAAAGGATGAGGGTTTCACCAGAAAAAATTCCGGTTTTGGCAGTAGGGGGCGGTTCAATTTTAATTCCCGAAACTGTCGGAAATCTTCCAGTTGTAAAACCAGAAAATTTTGCTGTTGCCAACGCGGTGGGAGCTGCCATTGGTCAAGTTTCAGGTGAAGTTGACCGTATTTTCAATCTTACCGAAATGTCTCGGGATGCTGCTCTGGAGAATGCTCGAAAAGAGGCAACCGAGAAAGCGATTGCAGCTGGTGCAAAACCCGACAGCATTGAGGTGCTGGATCAGGAAGACGTACCACTTGCCTATCTGCCGGGCAACGCAACACGCATTCGTCTGAAAGTTGTTGGTGATCTTGATGGATGAGTTGTTGCGTCAGGTAACGGCTGAAGATCTTGAAGCCATCGAAATTGGAGCTGCCATTTTGGGTACCGGAGGTGGTGGTAATCCTTATATCGGAAAATTGCGATGCCGAGAGGAGTTAAGGAAAGGTCACCAGATCAATATTATCCCCTTACATGAGTTGTCCGATGATGCCTGGGTTGTTTCCCTTGGTGGAATAGGTGCTCCAGTGGTCGGTGTGGAAAAAATTGAACAAGGTGAAGAATGTCTTCGTGCGCTTTATGCTTTGGAAAAAGAGACAGGAAATAAGATTGACGCTGTAATTTCAAGTGAAATCGGCGGAGCCAATGCTATGGAACCAATGCTGACTGGTGCGCAGGCTGGAATACCTGTTGTCGATGGCGATGGCATGGGTCGAGCCTTCCCTGAGATGCAGATGTGTACTTGGTCGATTTATGGTCATAAATCCACACCTTCGGCTATGGCCGATGAAAAGGGAAGCATAATCATTATCCGGGATACGACCAGCGAAATTGCCTTGGAGAGATTTGCACGAGCCACAGTTGTTGAGATGGGTGCAGCTGGAGCTATCGCCCTGGCCCCCATGCGTGGCAGTTTTGTAAAACGGTATGCGATACCAAATACCATTACCCAGGCCTTGCAACTGGGGCGTTCCGTATTGGAAAGTCAAATTAATAATTCAGATCCGATCAATACCGTATTGGAAAAGGAGGATGGTCAATTAGTGATGACCGGCAAGATCATAGATCTGGAACGCCATCTCAAGGGAGGGTTCGCAGTCGGGCATGTTAATGTCGAGGGTTTCGGGGATTTTCGTGGCAAGTTGGGTGAAATATACCTGCAAAACGAATTCCTGGTGTTCAAACTTGATGGCGAGGTAAGGGCTTGTGTACCTGACCTCATTGTTGTCTTGGAGGCAGATACTGGTTTGCCCATAACCACTGAAATGCTGAGATATGGCCAGCGGGTTGCAGTACTGGCCCTGCCTTGCCATGACCTGTTGCGATCAGAAGAAGCACTTGAGGTCATTGGTCCGGCAGCATTTGGTTATCCGGAAATCACCTATACACCGTTGGTTCGTAATTCATCTAGGGAAGGAAATTGACAATGGTAGCTAATCCAATAACTGAAATCCGTCTTGAAGATATGGACAAAATAGCTCTTGGTGGGGCTTTTTTGGGCACTGGGGGTGGTGGGGATCCATATATTGGCAGGTTAATGTCGGAACAGGCAATCCGGGAAAATGGACCAGTGAAGGTATTGGATGTTGATGCTTTGGCTGATGATGCACTTGTGGTCCCAGTTGCCATGATGGGAGCCCCAACAGTGTTGCTGGAAAAACTTCCTCGTGGGGACGAAGCTCAGGCAGCATTGACCAGTCTGGAAAACTATCTGGGGCACAAGGCTGATGCTGTCTTCTGCATTGAAGCGGGGGGACTGAATTCAACCATACCCATTGCCGTAGCTGCTTCGGCTGGACTTCCGATTATTGATGGTGATGGTATGGGTCGGGCTTTTCCCGAATTGCAGATGGTTTCCATGACAATCCACAACATTGCAGCCTGTCCTATGGTTATTGCTGATGAAAAGGGCAACTCTCTCGTACTCAATACGGTTGACAATCTCAGTACTGAAAAATTTGCTCGTGTCATTACCGTGGAAATGGGTGGAGCCGCTCTGATTGCCTTGTATCCGATGACAGGAGCTGAGGCCAAGAAAGCGGTACTACGAGGTTCATTGTCACTTATCCATTCCATAGGGAAGATAATTTATGATGAGCAGTCGGCCAACCGGAATCCTGCTGAGCGATTGAAATCGGAACTTAATGGCATCAGCCTTTTTGAGGGCAGGGTAATTGATGTTGAGCGTCGTACAGAGGGCGGTTTTGCCCGAGGGACGGCTAAAATTGAAGGAATTGGAACGCATGATGGTGATACATTGATCTTGAGATTTCAGAATGAATTCCTAATGGCCGAAACAAAACAGGGTGAGGTAAGAGCCATGACTCCAGATCTGATCTGCCTTTTGGATCTGGAAACGGGGTCACCCATAACCACTGAACAGATACGATACGGGTTCAGGGTTATTGTATTTGGCTTGCCATGTGATCCCCAATGGCGTTCAGAAAAGGGTTTGGAACTTGTCGGACCCAGGTATTTTGGCTATGATCAGGAATATGCGCCCATAGAATCCATTAACTGTTGAGACAAGCCTCAACGATACAAGGTTCATTATTTACATTATTCAATCATTACTTTATTGATAGAGG
>WTGT01000324.1 GCA_011523445.1 Paracoccaceae bacterium | reverse complement strand
GAATAAACCGTTGTTACCAGTACCGAATTCCAGAAGGCCGGCTCTTCAAAAAGGGCCCAATAGTAGTTTTCCCATCCCAGAAATCCCTGTGGGAATCCCGGACGGGTCAGGCGACCCTGGTAAAAGGAAAGGACAAAGGAACGAACCAGAGGCCAGATTGCTGTTGCAAACACAACAACAACGGCTGGCAGCACCAACAGATATTTTAATACGTGGTCTCGCACTTAATTCCGACAAATGAAAAAATGGGCAGGATGTCCTGCCCATTTTTGGTTTAATTATTGAATCCTACCGGATCTTCTGAGAACCCTGTCAGACTGTTCGGCAGCCTCGATCATGAGTTCACGGACGTTACCCCCCGCAGCTGCCTTGGCGATGGCTGCAGAAAGAATATCCCCGACTTCGGGCCATTCAGGAATTTGAGGCATGATGTCAGACTCCCTGAGTGACTCCCAGGCAGCTGCCTGAATACCATCATTGGCGGCATTGACCTCGGGATCAGTCAAACTGGAAATGTGGGTCACAACATTATTGACAATCTTGGTACCCATGACCTCACGTTCAACCGCATTGGCCTTGTCCATATCCGGATTGGAAAGCCACTTCATGAATTCCCATGCAGCACCCTGGTTTTCGGAATAACTTGAAATCGAAAAGGGCATGGAAATGGCATAGGTCTTAGTTCTCCCTTCATATGAGGGCATGCCTGCAAAGGCAACCTGATCCTTGGTCAGGGTCGAGGCATCGGGGTTGTAGAACCCGGAATAAGCCCACCACCAGACAGGAATCATGGCGGAATTGCCCTGCATGAATGACTGGCGTGCATCCTGTTCCACAAAGGACAGAGAGTTGGGATTGGTAACCTCATGCGTGGTGTGCAGGGCTATGTAATCCTCTGTTGCCTGCAGAGCTTCTTCGGAAGTCCAGGCAGCAGTCCAGTCATCATTGAAGATATCACCACCGGCAGCCCAGATGAAGTTCAACCAGATAAACAGATTCTGCCGATTGCCATCATTGTTATAATACAGTGCAATTGGTGAAACATCGGGATTGGTTTCCTTGAGCTGCTTGCCAATTTCCACTACTTCTGCCCATGTTGTCGGAGGATTGGGAATCAAGTCCTTCCTGTAGAACATCAATTGCGGATGGGCTCGTAGAGGGAAACCAAGGGTTTCACCTTCGAATTGAGCAGACCTGGCAAAGGCTTCAGGATATCGCTCCATGGAAATACCATCCCTGGCCATCAACTCGTCAATACGAACAAGCCAATGGGCATTGGCCGGACCCCAACTGTCCAAATAGTTGACAACATCATAGGTACCAACCGCAGCCAAACCTTCAGCTACGAGTTTTTCCTGTAGATTGGCAAAGGGGATAAAGGTCCATTCGGTTTCAATACCGGTCAACTCAGTAAATTCATCGTCACGCAGCATCAAGCCGTCGAATTGGGGAGTAACCACCGAAAGGATATTGATTGTCGTACCTTCGAATGGTTTTCCAGGCAATAGATTATGTTCAATGGTTTCAGCCCGTACGGACGATAGACCTGTGATCAAAGCCAATGTGGATAGGATTAAAGTCAGTTTTTTCATCATTTTTTCTCCAAAAAAATTACTATGAAAATTCTTTTGGCTTACCCTTATGAAATCAGGGTAAACCATATAAATCATTTTTGAGGATCAAGTATAATCAAAACGATCAAGGGATGGAAATAGGTAACCGTAATTGATTTACCACTACCAGACTTGGTTAAGGGTACATTTGCAATAACCATAATTCTTACCTAATATTCAATCTTTTTATGTGGGCGCTGGATAGTTTGCAAAAATAAATGAACAAAACAGCCAAGATCAAAGGTAATACCGATGCCGAAATCCGACATGCGTTTCATGCCAGGCATCTTCATCGTACCAAGGCAAGACCTGATACTTTGGTAATAGATGAATTGGGCCTGGCTCATGCCAAGTGCAGAATTGATGTGGCCGTGATCAATGGATGCATTCATGGATATGAAATCAAAAGTGCAAGAGACACTTTGGGACGACTAGACGGACAACTCAAGATTTATTGTCAAACTTTACAAAAACTTACGCTGGTAGTGGCGACAAAACATGTTGATACTGTCATGGGGAAATTACCAAAGTGGTGTGGTCTTATAGAGGCAAGGGAAGGACCAAGGGGAGGGATTAGCTTCCATAAAATACAAAATGCTGCATACAATCCTGATGTCAACCCATTCATGGTGGTCCATCTTCTATGGCGTGATGAAGTCAAGGATCTATTGAAGAAAAAAGGATTTGAGAATAGAGACCTACACGGAAACCGAAAACGTCTTTATGAAATGCTTTGTAAAAACATGAACCTTAATGAAATAACAACCTCAATCCTGGGGTGTATGGAACAGCGAAAAGCTTGGAGAGATCTTCCAGCACGTGAGTAATGTGGTGATTGATTGCCACCTGTTTCCAGATTGATTGATTGCCTGGCCCATCTACTCTGGCAGCGCATTTTTTGATGTAGTCATCACCGAAGGAGTAATAGCCCCCCTTGAATTTACCAGATCTCACAATTGATTCACAATGTCCATACATTTGATTAGTGTTTTCAAGGAAAGGACCGCCTTTGCGCACTTCCCAGGTTTTGGGTGTAGTATAAACAAGTTTTCCTGCAGGCTTGGTCTTGCGCAAATCTACAGCCTGAAAATTCGGATGAACAATTGTGAAATCGCCAAAATTTGGGAATCGTACTTTGGTTGATATCTGATCATGAAGCGTACAGTAAAATAGCCATTCATGACGAAGGATTTGGTCGCTCCCTTCGGCAACATTCTGAAAGGTTTCTGGATATGATGTTCCTATTAACAGG
>WTGT01000213.1 GCA_011523445.1 Paracoccaceae bacterium | reverse complement strand
CTACGAAACTTCCTGACACTTCTGCTTGGTTGGGTCTCTTGTCTAATATGCAAACAATATTTTGCCAAAGCAAAAGAAAGACAGGGCATAAAATCCTGACAAATTATTCGATATCAAGTAATTGGGGTTACTAAACCAATCAAAAAAAGATACAAATATGGCAATCAAGGATAAATCAAACCTGCAAAGTTGGGTAGGTCAAGAAATGATTTTGGAAGACAAGTTAAGACCTGAACCCGCTCATTTCATGCAGGCAACCCTTGATCGTAAACCATCACTTAATGCTGGAGATACCTTGCCTCCACTGTGGCACTGGCTTTATTTTCTTGAAGCAAAACCAATTAGTGAACTTGGACGTGAGGGTCATCCCAGGACAGGAGGATTTCTGCCGCCTGTTGAATTACCACGCAGAATGTGGGCAGGGGGGCGGTTTGAATTCATAAATCCACTTATTCTTGGGAAAGAGGTTACAAAGTATTCTACAATTACATCGATCGTGAAAAAGGAAGGGCGTTCAGGAAAACTTTGCTTTGTTACAGTCAAGCACAATATTTACCAAGAAGGTCAAAGCGCAGTCATTGAAGAACATGATATTGTATATCGGGAAGACCCTTTGCCGGATGCACCACAATCTGAGCCAAAACCTACTTCGGTATTAGTAGATTTCTCTGAAACAATCCGCCCCACTGAAATTATGCTTTTCAGGTATTCAGCCTTAACCTTTAATGGTCATCGAATTCATTATGATATTGATTATGCTCGAAATGTAGAGAGCTATGAAGGATTGGTTTTTCATGGTCCATTAACCGCAACTTTGCTGATTGATCTGGCCTTGCGGCAAACAGGCAAACAACCAAAACAATTTTCTTTTAGGGCATTGGCACCACTTGTGGGAATTATACCTTTTGAAATTGCAGGAAAGGAGGTTGATGACAGTCTGGATTTATGGGCTATACGAAATGATGGTGTAATTGCCATGTCTGCACAGGTAGTTTTTTGAGAATAACATGTCACCTGGAGTTGCAGGATTTTCTGATACATTTGCCAAATGGGCTTGTCAGCCAAATCTGAATCTCGATGATAATGATGGCACTGAAGCACGTCTAGCTTTCCTGGATACGGTTGCATGTATGGTAATTGGTGCTTCAGAGCATCAATCCATTGCTGCTATGGCAGCTATGGAAAGAGGACAAGCATTTGGAAAGGTCAAACCTGTTGGAGGTGGTGTTGGTTTATCCTTGTTTGCAGCAAGCTTTGTTAATGGGGTTCGGGCACATGCAATCGATTATGATGATTTTGAATTTTCAGGGTCAACCCATCCAAGTGCTGCGATCTTCGGAGCTCTCTGTAGCCTGGCACAATTAAATTCTCTAACAATCAATCAGGTTTGTGAAGCATGGATTGTCGGTTATGAGGCCTTAATATGGCTGGGTCAGGCATTCGGATATAGTCATTATAAGAAAGGCTGGCATTCAAGTGCTACCCTGGGACCGATTGGTGTTGCTGCTGCAGTGAGTAAAGCGCTTGACTTGACCACATTGCAAATGTCGTACGCGATGTCACTGGCTGCCAGTTATTCTGCTGGTTTGAAAGCTCAATTTGGTACTGATACCAAGGCCATACATTTGGGAAATGCTGCAGAGGCGGGATTGCGGGCAGCTTTTCTTGCCATGGAAAATGTAACCTCAAACCGTGAGATATGGGATCAAAGCAAGGGATATTTTGAGCTTTTTGATGCCACTCAATCATCAGGTTTTGATTTTATTACACAAAATATGGAGCTTGGCCAGGCAGTGAAAAAATTTCCGGTCGCACGAAAAATATGGCCAAGCTGTGCTTATACTCATCGGGCAATTTTTGGAGCTCAATGCCTTCGTTCCAAGTTTTCATCAACGGATGAAATTGTCGGAATTTGTGTAAATTTGCCTAAACCATTTCATGATGTTGCCCATTTTGGTGTACCCACAACAGTTTCGGAAGCTCGATTCTCAGTCCAATACTGTGTCGCAGCGGGATTAATGAGCGAGAAGGTTACTTGCAAGGACTTTGATGATCAATTCATTCGGGAAGTAAAACGTCAACAACTCACCGATCTGGTAGAGATAGAAACCTATGATTTGCCTGCTGGTGATTCAGGTGAATTCAGCCTTAATACGGTCGAAAAAATTACCATTACACTTGGAACAGGACAAATTCATGAAATTGATGTTATTGATGTCCCGGGGGATTCCAATAATCCCATGACCGATTCACAAATCATACAAAAATCTGTTGAGTGCGGGATTTGTCGTTCGACAGCAGAGGCCTTTCTTGCAGTTGATGGTAATACGAGTGTTTTACAAACCGGTTTATTGGATCAAAATAATGAAGCAATCTTTGATGAGGTATCATGTAAATGAACAATATTATTCCATGGCCTAAATCTACGGTGCTAAAATCAAATTGTTTCCTTTAAAAGTGGATGGATAAACTCATTAATTAACCACAGGATAGTCGCATGAAAAATATTGGCTTTATTGGTTTGGGCAACGTTGGTGGCAAACTGGCTGCAAGCTTGCTCAGAAATGACTTTGACCTTGCTATTTTTGACATATCAACCGAGTGTCAAAATAAGTTTCGTGACTTGGGAGCAAGCGTATGCTCATCTCCTGCTGAAGTAACAAGGGCAAGTGAATTAATCATTACCTGTCTACCTTCACCCGCAATTTCTGCCCAGGTTCTTGAGGCTGATGATGGTATCCTTTCAGCCTTCACAAAGGGAAAGGTCTGGTGCGAAATGAGTACCACGGATGAAGCTGAAGTCAAGAGATTAGGGAAAAAGGTTGAAGATAGGGGTGGCTTTGCAGTTGACTGTCCCGTTTCTGGAGGTTGTCAC
>WTGT01000062.1 GCA_011523445.1 Paracoccaceae bacterium | reverse complement strand
GGACCAAGGCTAGCTGTAGGAAGTGTTATCCTTAATCCGGATTCTGTTCCTAGCATTTTGGGAGTGAGTACATGAATGAATCACCAAATAAAAACTTAGTTGCCACTGAAGGAATTATGAAAGGGCTGCATTCCGGGATGGGGATCGCCGCCAAAGCCATGGTCGTCTGCTTTGTGGTATTTACAATTCTCAATGTCGAATTTGCAAACAGCATATATTCGGCGATAAGGGGGTGGATTGAAGCAACCCTGAGTTGGTATTACATCCTTGTAGCGATCGTGATATTTTTGGTCTGCATATACCTGTTGTGTTCCAAATATGGATCAATACGTCTGGGAGACGACAATTCAAGGCCTGAATTCAGCAACTTTTCATGGTTCGCCATGCTATTTTCTGCTGGAGTTGGCATAGGTATCCTGTTTTTTGGAGTAGCAGAACCCGTTTTCTACTTCGATAATTCAGGCGGATTTGGTTATCCGAATAATCCTCATGCTGATGCAGCAGGCGTCACCGAACTGAATCAGCAAAGAGCCGTCTTCGCCATGCGAACCACCTATTTCCACTGGGGATTCCACGGATGGGCAATTTACGTATTAATCGGGCTTTGTCTGGCTTATTTCGGGTTTAGGAAAAAACTGCCCTTGACACTTCGCTCGGCACTTTATCCAATCATAGGAGACAAGATTTATGGTCCAATAGGTCATGCCGTAGACCTCTTGGCTGTATTCGGAACCGTTTTCGGGGTAGCAACCTCATTGGGGCTTGGTGTCAACCAGATGGCAACCGGACTGAATGTTCTATTTGGAGTAGATCCCGGTTTGGGAACACAAATCATACTCATTGTCGTTATTTCAATCGTTGCCACCTTTTCTGCCGTTTCAGGTGTTGGAAACGGAATTCGGATAATTTCGGAATGGAACATCTGGCTTTCAGTGGTACTGTTGGCCTTCTTCCTGTTCTGGGGTCCGACACAATGGTTGATGGGTTTCTTTGTAACCTCCCTTGGTGATTATCTCTGGAACGTGCTTCCAATGGGTTTCTGGACAGCGGGAACCGAGGAGAACATTGACTGGCAGGGTGGCTGGACCATCTTCTATTGGGGATGGTGGATTTCATGGGCCCCGTTTGTGGGCATGTTCATAGCCAGAATCAGCCGTGGTAGAACGATCAGGGAATTCATGGTTGGTGTCTTGTTCGTGCCAACGACAATTGCCTTCTTCTGGCTTTGCATGTTTGGTGGCAATGCCATTTACATGGAATTGTATGCCGAAGGTGGTGTTGGTACTGCTGGCATCATCGATATTGTCATGAACTGGAATTTGCCGGGAGCGCTTTATGGGGCTATTGGAAATCTGACAACAATCTCGGCCTTGAATTGGGCCATGTCAGCTCTGGCAACCCTTTTATTGGCAACCTGGTTCATTACTTCATCAGATTCTGGAACACTGGTTATTACCACGATGCTGTCCATGGGGGATGACAATCCACCCCAAAGGTTCAGGATCGTCTGGGGTCTTGGTGAGGGCTTTGTGGCAGCAGTTCTCTTGATGGCAGGTGGATTGGGTGCGTTACAAACTGCATCCATCGCTGCGGCTTTGCCGATTTCGGTAATAATGATCTTCATGGCTTGGGGGCTTGTGAAATCGTTGTCCGAGGATTCAAGTGCCGTCACTAGCGCGCCAATGGCGGAACCTGAAACATCTTAGCAGGCATCGGGTTGACAAAAACAAATTGAACCGAAAGGACTTGAATGGGTCCTTTCGGTTTGGACTGACAGAAAAACTGTTTTGTTAGGTTGGGAAGTCTATTCGTTTGTATGTAAAAACCGAATTGATTATTGTAAAGCAATCAACTTTTCCATAATTTTAGATAGGGAAATCATCCATACATTTTTGCCAACGGGGAATTCACGATCCCCACCATAGACGACAAATTTATGAGTTGCACCCACATCATCGCAGGTATTGCTAAAATGCTTGCCAAGATTCGGTGCCACACCATGTTTGATTTCCAAAGCCCAGATTTCGGAATTCGGCATTTTGATTACCAAGTCTATCTCAGCTCCTGCAGCAGTACGGTAGAAATAGGTTTCTGCCAAACGAGGTAATACAGAGTGGATGTTTTCGACGACGAATCCTTCCCAACTTTTACCCAGTATAGGGTTTGACAACAACATTCTGTGATCGCCAATACTTAGTAAACGATGTAATATACCACTATCCCGAATATAATAACGCGGTGATTTTACTAATCGTTTTTTTACATTGACATGCCATGGCTCAATGCGCCGAACCAGTAACAATCCAGTAAGTATATCAATATAATGATTAATTTTTGAGCGACTTACCTCTAGATTGGTGGCCAACTTATTAACATTTATTGTTTCACCTTGTAGATGAGCCAACATTGTCCAAAGGCGGCGTAAGTTCTGAGCCGATACATCAAAGCCCATCAGCGGAACATCCCGCTCTAAATAGGTGCATATCAGATCTTCAAGCCATTCCATGGACATCTCATCATCTTTTGCCAAATAGCTTTTGGGGAATCCTCCACGAAGCCAGAGATTCATTATGTTTTGTTTCTCATCTTCCAACTCAAATATGTTTAGACCAGTCATTTCGATATAACTAATACGTCCAGCCAGGCTTTCTGAAGACTGTCGGAGTAGAGCCATTGTCGCTGAACCTAGTAGAAGAAACTGTGCAGCATCTCGACCATTTTGACGATTTTCATCAATCAATCCTCTTAAAGTCAAAAACAAGTCAGGCTTACGCTGAATCTCATCAAGTATTACCAACTTATCACTTTGTGATGCCAGAAAAGTCTTGGGGTCTCGTAAAAGTAACAAATCTTCCGTATCCTCCAGATCCAAATAAATTGAATCCATATTTCTTGCTAAATACTTGGAGAGGGTTGTTTTGCCCACTTGACGAGCACCCAGTAGCACCACAGCCGGATTTCGACCTATGCTTTTTTTCAACCTTTTTATAATCCATCGATTTAACATACCTTGTATTTTGCTAAACAATTAGACAAAATGCAAGGTATAAATTACCCCATTCTACCTCTACAGTACCGAAATTGTAAATTCATTCAACCAAGGAGCTGGTTTAAGAAATTCAATAATATCTTGTCTCTAAATACAAGAAAGGGCTTCAAGTGATTCCTGCAACAAACGCAGAAATCTGGATCCTTAGCCCGTCGTTTGATCGTTTCTTTGTTCCACAGTTCAATAAAATTACAACCTTAAATTACTCCACCACCACAAAAAACAACAATACGATGACATCCCGCATTATTCGCTAGTTTTTAACCAAAACACCGATCATGAATAGACTGGTAATAGAGGTTGGGGTTCTAAAGTAGAACTAGATGGACTTCCGCTGAATTGCACTAATTTCTGATGCTATATCCTTGGTCTCTTCATAGAGCTTAATAAAATGCGGATATGTTTCATCATACACTTTCTTCGGATTTGGGTAAATTGTTTTGTCAAAGGGATTCCAATCAAAGATATCTTCCTTTTTGACGTTACCAAGGGCAAGAGCAGCAAGGAAAGCATCTCCGTAAGAAGCTCCAAGGGAATACTTGCAAATATGTTGCTCGATATTACTCATATCAGAATTAGACTGAAGCCAAATTTTGTTTTTCGTTCCTCCTCCAACAGCAAAAACCTTTTTTGGGAAAGCATCAACTTCTCTGTAAGTATCCAAAATGCGTCGTGTTCCAGCAGAAATCCCTTCCAATAAAGCCCTGAACAAATCACCCCGAGTGTGAGTTAGATTGAGGCCAAAATATATCCCCCGAGCATCCGGATTGTGAATTGGAGTCAGGCCTCCTGAGAAATAGGGAATGAAAACCAAACCATTTGCTCCTTCTGGAGAGAGGGAAGCTTCTGCCATCAATTGTTGGAAAATGTTATCGGAAGATAAATCCTTGGCAAAATTATCCTTGAACCAATGTGTGAGTGTCCCAGCCGTTGAAACACCGGCCATTATCGCAAACTGATTAGTGAATAACCATGGCGCATACCATAGCCTGGGGTCAGATTTTTGATGCTGATCAAGCTCAATTATAAAAATGGTCGAGCCATACATCATCATCATGTCTCCATTATCTTTAACTCCAATACTTACTGCTTCAGCCGCAGCATCTATTGTTCCACAGGTAACAGGTGTACCAACACTTAATCCGGTTTCCTCGGCCGCTTTTGAAGTAATCGTACCAACAAAATCAGTCGACCAAGCCAATTTGGGAAGCAACTCCATCGGAAGCTCCGGGGAGAGCTTATCTGTCCAATTCAAAAGATTTATGTCGTACCAGGGTGCAAAGTTTACAGCTGTAAAGTGATCTATGACATATTCTCCAGTTAGCTTGTAGACAATGTAACTGGTAGATGTAAGTATTTGGGAAGTAAGACTCCAAAGATCTGGATATGTTTGCTTGAACCATAGGATTTTTGGTCCCACAGACTGTGATGTAAGTGCATTGCCACAAAGTTCAAAAATATTGTCTTTGCCAATTTTTTGGTTCAGTTCTTCAATCTGTAAAGCAGCCCGAGTGTCAACTCCGTACAGAATTCCATTGATCAGGGGATGGCATTCTTTATCTACGGGGAGCATACAAGGTCCTATGGCTGAAGTTGCCACAGCTTTTATGTCATTTGGAGATATCTTGGATTCCCTGATTAGGGTGTTGGCAACAAAGACAAAGTCCCCCCACCAATCTGCTTGTGGCCTGTGCTCTGCCCAGCCCGGTTTTGGAGTAATGAGTTTGTGGGGTCTTGATGAAGATGCAACTACCCTGCCATTAGAATCGGCAATGACGCCTTTGGTTTCGTACGTTCCTATATCAATTCCTAGTGTGTAATCCATAAACCTAACAGAAAATAACTAACCCATCGAGATTTGCTTTATGGGCGATTGTAAGGAATCTGGAGTTGATTCCAAATATCTAATTTAGCTTTAAAGTATATCTTGACTCTCAATAACAATACCCGTATATGGTCTTACTCTGTTTTTTTATTGATATTTCGACTGTTTTTAGTCGAATGGACTTGTTTTTATAGAAGTTTTCTCAATATAAACCAATCCACCTTTACCAATTCCTGTTGGTATGGGGTGGTATCATATTAATTCTAGGGGTTAGAATGGCACGTATAGCAGGTGTAAACATACCGGCAAGGAAAAGGGTTCCTGTTGCATTAACCAGTATCTACGGGATTGGATACCATACGGCACAAAACATATGTGAGTCCGTCGGAATCGAGCAATCCGTCAGGGTCAATGAACTTACCGATCTCAATGTAAAGGAGCTTCGGGAGCATATAGATCAAAACTATATGGTAGAAGGCGATCTTCGCAGGGATGTCCAAATGAACATCAAGCGGATGATGGATCTTGGATGTTACCGGGGTCTCAGACATCGTAGGGGACTACCTGTAAGAGGGCAACGAACCCATACGAATGCCAGAACCAGAAAAGGTCCGGCCAGACCCATAGCCGGCAAGAAAAAATAAAGGAGATGTGCCTTGGCTCGTGAAAAGCCCCGTTTAAAGAGAAAAGAACGCAAGAATATTGCGGTCGGAGTAGCTCATGTGAGTTCCTCCTTCAACAATACAAAAATATTGATTTCAGATGTACAGGGTAATGCCATTGCCTGGTCTTCGGCAGGTACTGTCGGTTTCAAGGGCTCACGAAAATCGACCCCGTATGCTGCTCAGCTGGCCGCAGAAGATGCCGGAAAAAAAGCTCAGGAACATGGTGTCAAGTCACTTGAGATCAAGGTCCAAGGACCAGGTTCGGGACGGGAAAGCGCCCTGCGTTCCCTGGCGGCTGTAGGTTTTGAAATCACATCTATCAGGGATGTTTCACCCATTGCCCACAATGGTTGTCGTCCACCAAAAAGAAGAAGAGTCTAATCACTCTTACAATTTAGTTTTAATTTAGTTTTTCGAGACATTCCCTGTGCTGGAACCACCGGGAAAAAGGATGGAGGCTAATCAATGTTCCAAGATAACTGGGAAAAACTCATCTCCCCTTCACTGGAGGAGAAATCAGGTAGCAATCCAAATCAGATGACCCTGGAAATCGGACCACTCGAAAGAGGGTTCGGTTTGACTATCGGCAATGCACTTCGGAGGGTTCTTCTTTCTTCTATAAGGGGAAGTGCCATAATCGGAGTTGAAATCGACAATGTGGTACAGGAATTTTCACCAATTCCCGGTGTTCGTGAGGATGTCATTGATATTCTTCTCAACCTCAAGGGTGTCGTTGTAAAATCTGATGACCGCAAACCACGCAAACTCCTGTTGAAATCATCACAGCCAGGCGAAGTTACTGCCGGCATGATCAATCAGGTAACCGGTGTCGAAATCCTCAATCCACGCCATGTCATATGTCATTTGGACAGGGATGCCTCTATTCAAATGGAAATCACCGTTGGGGTTGGCAAAGGATACGTTCCTGCCGAATTGAACAAACCGGCAGATGCAGCAATAAATTTTATTCCAATTGATGCTATATTTTCACCTGTAAAATCGGTTTCCTATAAAGTTCAACCCGCAAGGGAAGGAAAGATTCTTGACTACGACAAGTTAATCCTGAACGTTGAAACAGATGGTTCCATAACACCCAAGGACGCCATAGCCTATGCGTCAAGAATCGTTCAGGAATATTTCCAGATCTTCATTAATTTTGATGAACCTGTCAAATCCAAACAGGAAGATGAAACTCCGGAAGCCGAGGTTGATAACAATCTCTACCTGAAAGTTACACAACTCGAACTTTCAGTAAGATCAGCCAATTGCCTAAAAAATGACAATATCATTTATGTTGGTGATCTGGTTCAGAAATCAGAACAGGAAATGTTGAAGACTCCAAACTTTGGAAGAAAGTCACTGAATGAGATAAAGGAAGTCCTATCAGGAATGAATTTGTCACTTGGTATGGAAATTGCTGATTGGCCTCCAGAAAATATTGAAATACTATCGAAAGAAATG
Organism: Paracoccaceae bacterium; assembly: GCA_011523445.1. Classification (GTDB taxonomy): domain Bacteria; phylum Pseudomonadota; class Alphaproteobacteria; order Rhodobacterales; family Rhodobacteraceae; genus MPNP01. The sequence goes on along the minus strand of WTGT01000062.1, from coordinate 5,158 downwards.
GAAGAGAAGGATCTGTAACCCTTCCCTTGATCACACTCTTATTGGACAAGAAAATAAGGTAAATAATTATGCGACACAGTGGCGGATACAGGTATCTCAACAGAACCGGTGAGCATAGGAAAGCCATGTTTGCCAATATGGCCGGATCCCTGATTGAACATGAACAAATCAAAACCACCTTACCAAAAGCCAAGGAATTGAAGAGGATCGTAGAGAAACTGATTACTCTAGGCAAGAAGGGTGATCTGCATTCCCGAAGAATGGCCAATTCCAAACTCAAGCAAGCCAAGCACACAAAGAAACTTTTTGATGTTCTCGGCCCTCGTTATCAAGACCGCAATGGCGGATATACAAGAGTCATCAAGGCTGGATACCGTTATGGCGATCGAGCACCAATGGCAATTATAGAACTAGTTGACAGGGATACTGCGGAAAAGGGCAAGGCTGATCGAGATAGATTGGCAGCACAGGAATCTGAAGAATCAAACTGATTTGCTTCTCCGCAGAATACACCATCATATTTTGTGGGAAAAACATACCAAGGTAAGGCTAAACCAACTTTTTGAATTTTGTTTCTTTATTTGTTGGTGTAAATATACCGAACATTGTTCCAACCGTTTAATCCTTAAGCCTTAGGGGAAGGTTTTAATTCCCCCCAATTTATACCGTGACCAGTCTTCTTGACCAGATAGAAAAACAAAGTGATTTGTCATCAGCATTACGCCCTTTGGCAGATCGCATTCGTCCTGAAAGTCTGAATGAGGTTATCGGTCATGAAGATCTTATTGGTAAGGACAAACCTCTGAACAATCTACTGGCTTCGGTCAATCTACCCTCCATTATATTCTGGGGCCCCCCTGGGGTTGGCAAAACAACCATTGCACGATTAATCGCTCAAAAAAAAGAATACGACTTTGTTCAGATCAGTGCCGTATTTTCCAATACCGCTGAACTGAGGAAAATTTTTACTACAGCCAGAAATCAATGGATGGAAGGCAAGGGCACCATCCTGTTTGTGGACGAAATTCATCGTTTTAACAAGAGCCAGCAGGATGGGTTTCTACCCTATGTCGAGGATGGAACCATAAAACTGATCGGTTCGACAACAGAAAATGTCTCCTTTGAAATCAATCCTGCCCTGTTATCACGCGTAAGGGTGTTTTGTTTATCCAGGCTTTCGATGTCCGACTTGGAAAAACTGGTACAAAGAGCAGAAAAGTATCACGGTTCTCCCCTACCCCTTACTGATGAAGCAAGAAACTGGTTGTGCGGGATGGCCGATGGTGACGGCAGGAGTCTGTTGAATAATATTGAACAAATTTGGGCTTTGGACCTGAAGCGTCAACTGGATACGGATGAATTATCCCTGCATCTATCGCAGAAAGCCACCTCTTACGATAGAGCCAGTGATTGGCACTATAACCTGATTTCAGCCCTGCATAAATCTGTACGGGGATCTGACCCGGATGCCGCTCTCTATTGGTTGGCCAGAATGTTGGATGCCGGTGAGGATCCAAATTACCTGCTAAGAAGAATTACACGCATGGCCGTAGAGGATATAGGTCTGGCCGACCCGGATGCGTTGGATATGGCAATCAACTCCTGGGTAGCTTATGAACGGCTTGGTAGTCCAGAGGGTGAACTGGCCATAGCAGAAGCAGTCATTTACATGGCTTTGGCTCCGAAATCCAACGCAAGTTACAAGGCTTATAAATCGGCTACCAAAGATGCAAGAGTTTCAGGATCCCTGGTACCTCCCAAACATATACTCAATGCACCAACAAAGCTGATGAAACAACTCGGATATGGCAAGGATTATCAGTACGATCATGATGTTCCCTACGGATTTTCCGGACAAAACTACTTTCCCGAGGGTTTCAATAGAGCAAAATATTACAACCCGCCAAAGAAGGGTTTTGAACAAACCTTAGGCAAGAGATTGGAATATTTCGAAAACCTTCGGGTTAAGCTCAACACGGAAAGGGATGGCGAGCATTCACCATGATCGGGACTTTACTTCAGATTGCCCTTGGAGGTGCATTGGGTGCCATTTCAAGATATCTGTTAACAACGGGTATATCGACCGTCATTGGTAGGCAGTTTCCTTATGGAACATTGTTTGTCAATGTTTTTGGGTCTTTGCTGATGGGTTTCATAATTGTCTTGATGGTTGAAAACCTAACTTTGCCGGAACGCTACTCGCCATTGATCATTACAGGATTCCTGGGAGGGTTTACGACTTTTTCAGCATTTTCAAATGACTTTTGGCAACTTTCCACTAATGGAAAATTGGATATGGCACTTGTTTATGCCCTTGTTTCAGTCGTATTGGCTGTTTTGGCTCTCTATCTGGGCTTGTTTCTGGCCAGGATATGGTTTCATTGAACAATATAACCAGCAAAATTGTTGGCGTTGATGATGCTGATCAGCGTCTGGACAGGTGGTTAAGGAGAAAATATGGACATCTCCCCCAGTCGCATATTGAAAAAATGTGCCGGAGGGGCGCGGTAAGGGTCAACAAGAAAAGAGTCAAACCCTCATTTAGATTGATTCCTGATCAGATAATTACCCTACCAAAATCAATTGGTCCCACAACCAAAAAAGTAGTCAAGTCCAATACCCTGAGTAGCTACGATCGATCCATCATTCATCAACTGAACAACAGTATAATCTATGAAGATGATTATTTTGTTGCCCTCAATAAGCCGCCAGGTCTGGCAACTCAGGGAGGTACAAAACAAAGGGGATATATTGATAAATACCTCAACCATCTAACTCTGGCTAATAATTCTGATCGGCTACGCTTGATTCACAGGCTTGATAAGGAAACTTCCGGGGTCTTGCTGACGGGTAAAACCCTGACCGCCACCAGAGAAATGATGGAACTGTTCAAGACCAAAAATGTGTACAAATATTATTGGGCTGTAACTCTCGGTGTTCCAATTCCCAAAACCGGGGAAATCAAATCTACCCTGGAAAAGGACAAAACACAGGTCAATCGCAGGATGAAGAGTGTGAGCACAAAGAATGGACATACATCAAATACAGCTAAATTGGCTTATACGAAATATTCTGTTCAACTTACCTTTGGCAAATTGTTGGCTTTCGTATTGTTGTCCCCGCAAACAGGTCGAACCCATCAGCTGAGGGTACATTTATCATCCATCAATCATCCCATTCTGGGAGATGAAAAATATTCATCGGATTTTTCTGAAACTTCCCTTCCGGTAAAGTTCGAGGAGCTTAACCTGGTATCCCGGATGTTCTTACATGCCAGTACCTTGCGTTTCCATCATCCATTTTTAAATAGGGAAATAACGATCAAGGCAGAAGCACCGGGACACTTTAAGGAATTGGCAAACTACCTAGAATGGGATTTGAACAATATCTCGGAAACAACTTTCCAATGAATGAATGGGCTGCCAGAAAATTCTGGGAAGACGTCAGAATAACCGAGTTGTCAGAAGGCTTTGGTATCACGCTGGATGGGAAATATGCCATGACACCGGGCAAGAACCCCCTTATAGTTCCCCACTTTTCGCTGGCTGAAAAGATATGTGTGGAATTTCAAGATCAAGGGCAAAAAATTGACCCCACGGCTATGCCCTTTACACGGAGAGCAAATACCACAATAGATCGTATCAGCGATACCAAGGGAGAAATAGTGAATTCCCTTTTGAATTATGGACATACTGATCTTGTTTCTTATCGTGCGAATTCCCCATCTGATCTTGTCAAATGGCAATCTGATCATTGGGACCCAGTAATTACCTGGCTGGAAAAACAATTATCCATCAGGATGAAAACCAACCATGGAATTACCCCTTTTAATCAGGAACCCCAAACAATTGATGTGTTTGCTGAAAAAATTGAGACCCTAGACAATTTTTCCCTTTGTGGTTTCAGCGAATTGGTGCCTTTACTGGGTTCATTGGTTCTGAGTTTCGCCTACCTGTATGGTTTTGGCAACAAAGATCAGATTTGGAGACTGTCCCGCATTGATGAAGAGTGGCAAGAGAAAAAATGGGGTAAAGACGAACAGGCACAGCAAGTTTCCCAAAGCCATTACGAGGAATATCTCGTGGCATGCTTTTTTGTTGATTTGCCCGGCAAGATTAAGCCGGAATGAGTAGCTGGATAAAAGACCCGAACCAACTTTTCTTAATTGCTCTGTTCTAATGCAATTTCATCAACATTCATACTCCATGATTGATACATGAAGTATATTGATAAGGAAATTAATGCTGTATAATTACATCATAATCTATAGATTTATAATTTAATGATTTATAATTGATGCATTATAGTGAATACCCAACCGCTTCCAGTGAGGCAATTACCAAGGAACTTGGCCAACGCCTCGACAGGATCCGTCTTAGCCGAAACGTATCACAAAAAGATCGTGCTCGTTTTGCAGGCAAGGAAAGAAGGCGAGCAAGAAAAAAGCAGGTTGTTCAGTCGGAATGGCGTTGGGGGGACAAAAGAACCAAATAAATGAGTGAAACTGGTACTTTTCTCAATGCTTTTGTGGAAAGGTAATACAGAAAATACAAACCTCAGTTGAGGACATAATCTTCACGGACAGCTGAACCTCTGTAGAGTGACAGGAAATCGATGGGATCAAGATTGACTGGTGGGAAACCAGCATCTTGAGTCAGGTTTGAAGCAATTCTCCTCACAAAAGGAAACAACAAGCGGGGGCACTCAACCATCAATACCATTTTTAGGGTTTCTTCATCGGTTTCAGGCACATTGAACATGCCTACATAATCCAATTCCAAAATAAAGAGGGCTTCATTTTCCTTTTTTGTGACTGCTGACAATTTGAGCCTGATGACTACATGGTAAATCTGGTCAATCGTTTTTTTGACATCGACTCCAACCTGAACCTCAATTTCCGATTCAACAGTCTGGTTCATTCTTCCCTGCTGAAAGGCAATGTTCTCAAAGGATAGATCATCTATGAATTGCCCCAGGACATTTATCTTTATATCTGGAAAAGCATTATCTGCCGGAGGTTTGGAACCGTTGGAACTAGCCATTTGAATAAATTAACCCCCTTGATCAAAAATAACTCAATTATTTAGTCTAACATTTATTGAATTGAATGAAAAATTTAATGTAATCAATAAGGAACAAACTAAATACTGAATCCTAA
>WTGT01000094.1 GCA_011523445.1 Paracoccaceae bacterium | reverse complement strand
ATATTCGAATCCCTGCTCCAGACTGCGTCTGAATTTGAAACTAGCTATCTGATGAGCATTGTTAGAGTAGTTTTCTGCTTGGGAAGAGAGAACAAACCCAATCAGGAATGCCGGTCTTGACCAGTCAAATCGTTTGAGAAAGATACCTAATACCCCTATGGAGAACAGTGCTATCAAATCACCGAGTGATTGTCTTGATTGAAAGGCGGCAAAGGATATCATCATGAAGAGAAACGGTGCCAGCAATGCAAACCTAATGGTTGTCAGCTTGGCGATACCACCTGAAAGGGCTATACAGAGCCCGGCACCGAATACATTGGCCAAGGCCAATGACCAGACGATGGTATAAGTTAGAGACAATTCATTCTGGATGAGTTGGGGTCCTGCATCGAAACCGAGCAGTGCAAGGCCTCCAATGAAAATTGCCATTGACCCGGAACCGGGTATACCAAAAATTAGGGTTGGAACAAGCCCTCCCCCTTCCTTGGCATTATTCGAACTTTCCGGTCCAATGACACCACGGATTTCCCCAGCACCGAATTTTGACTTATCCTTTGTTGTCTGAACTGCGTGTCCATAGGCAATCCAGTCCACTACTGAACCACCTAGGCCTGGAATGACACCGACAATGACACCGATTACTGAACATCTGATACTGAGCCAGATATTTTTCCACCAATCCTTTACACCAGTCAACCATCCGGCACCAAGACTTGATCGCTCAGAAATTGACTTATCCTGCCTAAGGAGGGATACGATTTCGGGTATGGCAAAAATTCCCAATCCCACTATAACGAGCTTGATACCATCAGTAAGATAAGGTATGTCATAGGTTGCCATACGCAGCGATCCACCAGCTCCTGCTTCACCTATGGTTCCAATCAAAAGTCCCAGACATGCTGCTGCCAACCCCTTCAAGGCCACCCGACCTGCAAGTATGGCCACCATTGACAACCCAAGAAGAGTTATCATGAGCATTTCTGGCGTACCAAACGCAAGGACGATTGGTCTAGCTATCAATATGAAGAAAGTAAGTACCGTGGCTCCTAGCAACCCCCCAAACAGTGAAGATGCAAAAGCCGCTGACAAGGCTCTTGCTGCCTCCCCCTTCTTGGCTAACGGAAAACCATCCAAAACAGTTGCCTGGCTTGCCGATGAACCAGGTATACCCATCAGTACACTTGCAAATGTATCTGATGTCGGTACCACAGCTATCAATCCCACCATCAAGGCCAAACCGGAAACCGGTTCCATGCCGTACATGAAAGGAAGAACAAGGGATAGGCCAGCAATCCCGCCCAAGCCAGGAAAAACCCCTACAGACAGACCAAGAACAACTCCAATTACAAGATAAAGTAGCTGTTGCGGATGGATGACAAGCAATATGGCTTCATCCAATGCTCCAAATGCTGTAGCAATTATGTCCATGGTCAGAGAATAGTTCCCCCGGAATTTTCCGGGGGAATTCCTTAATTTTATTTACTCCAAGGTTACACCATAATCTTCGGCCAACCAATTAATGACGAACTCTTTGGCAACTGGATCAACCTGGGTACCCAGCTCAAGACTTGCAGCGGCAAGTGGCCCGGTCATTTGAGGATAAACTCCCAATCTGGCTTCCGAGATTTCGGGGAAATCCGGGCGGGCAATCACAGCATTAAAGGCCTTGGTATAGGTATCAATTGCTTCCTGGGTAGCACCTTTTGGAAGAAATACCATTTTCTGGGCAGGAAATCCTGCAATGAAGAAGGCTTTCCAGGCATCCCATGCCTCTCCACTTGTTTCACATCCCGGGGTTGCTTCGCAGATTTCCTTAAATGAAGGAATATCCGGGAATGTCGGGTCTCTTACGACATTACCATTGTCATCCAGGGCACCCCACGTCATCATAGGTACGGCCTGACCATTCTCGACCAGGGGCACGACACTCTTCAAGTATGCAGAGGAAGTTTGGTAATCTATATTTGCCTCACCTCTTTCAAACATGAGACGACCATCGCCCCTACCTTTTATTCCGAATACAGGTTCAACCGACATCCCAAGCATTTTCCAGGCAAGCAGGGGAACAAGATCCAACCTTGTGGCACCCTGACTGCCCCAAATGAAATCAGTTCCGGTAAGACCTGAGGCATCCATACCATTCATCATGCCTGCCAAATCGGGAGGGAGGAAGGCAACACCACCTGTACCTGAAGCCAGAACAACATTCCAGTCGGCATACTCGTACTTCACCCGAGGATCACCAAGCAAGTAGGGGAATTGGGTTGACCCGGAGGAGCCGAATATCAATGTCCCATCGGTATCTTCGTAAGTTTGCTCCTGAAACCAGTTGGCACCCTTCGTGGATCCTGCTCCAGGCATGAATTTCACAACAACGGTAGGTTGCCCAGGAAGTGCTTCACTTAGAAGCGGTGCATAAAAATTGGCCCATTTGGCAGATCCACCTGTTTCAGAAAATGGAATTACAAATTCCACGGTTTCACCTGCAAGGTCCAAATCAGCTGCCTGCGAAGTTGTAATCGAGGCACCCGCTGTAAATACGGCCAGAACAACAAGGTGTAATATCTTGCGCCCAACCTTGACAAAATCAATCATTATTTTCTCCAAATAAATTAAATGTAATTGTGGAGCCAAACTGAGTGGTCCAAAATAATAAGGAATGAAGGGAGGAATATAACTATCTGACTATAAATGTAAAACAGTTTTATCCAATTCAGCCAAATTTACTAAGACCTTATGAAAAGCAGGCTAAGGAAAATCATTCTTGGGTCTTTGTCCTTTTTGGTGGGTACGGGCTTAAGGAAATAGTTATAAGGTCAAAACAGTTCCCCATTTCCTGTAGACATAAGCTATACCAAGATGATTGCAGACAAGGGAGTTGCAATCTC
>WTGT01000219.1 GCA_011523445.1 Paracoccaceae bacterium | reverse complement strand
TTATTATCAATGGGGTGTTTATTATCGGAAGGACATTTTTGAAGATTTGGGTATAGCCGTTCCCACTAACTGGGATGAGTTCAAGCAAGCTGGAGCAACACTTATTGAAAATGGAGTTACTCCAATAACCATTGGGACCAAATATCTCTGGACCGCAGCCGGTGTCTTCGATTACATCAATCTGCGAACCAATGGTTATGATTTCCACATGTCTCTGGCCCTTGGTGAAATCCCTTGGACAGATGACCGTGTCCGAGCTACCATGGATAACTGGAAAGAAATCGTAGAAGCCGGATTCTTCCTGGAAAATCATGCTGCCTACACTTGGCAGGAAGCCTTGGCCCCGATGGTCAATGGCGAAGCAGCCATGTATGTCATGGGTAATTTCTCGGTCGCTCCACTACGTGAAGCAGGCCTGACCGATGACCAATTGGGTTTCTTCCAATTCCCAACGATCACTCCAGGTGTTCCTGTTGCTGAAGAGGCTCCAACCGATACAGTACATATCCCAGCCAATGCCAAGAACAAGGAAAATGCACGTAAATTCCTGGCTTACATTGCAAGGGCTGACGTACAAACCCAAATCAATGCAACCCTTGGTCAATTGCCGATCAATTCAGGTTCTGAAGTCGCTGACGACAAGTTTCTGAAAGCCGGATTTGAAATGCTTTCAGGCGCTGAAGGCGGTATTGCCCAGTTCTTTGACAGGGATGCTCCTGCCGAATTTGCTGCGGAAGCAATGCAAGGTTTCCAAGAATTCATGGTCAAGCCTGACAGGCTAGACGATATTCTGGAGAGATTGGAAAAGGCCCGTCAGAGGATTTACTAAAATTAAAACAATGGACACTACAGTTTCGGCTGTAGTGTTCACACCATTCGAGATCACTTAATGCGGCTATTCGGCCTATCACAGAGAACACTAGCACCCTGGTTGTTTCTGGCTCCTGGGGTATTCATTTTTCTGATCTATGTGATCATTCCCATTTTCCAGTCAATCAACATTTCATTCTATGCGTGGGATGGTCTCGGGGAAAAAACTTACATTGGACTGCAAAATTATGTTGAATTGGCTGATGACGATGCCTTCTACACATCGCTAAAGAACAATGTCATATGGTTGGTACTTTATTTATTGGCCATTCCTGCAGGTTTGTTCATAGCCCTGTTTCTCAATCAGAATGTATGGGGTATCAGACTTTACAAATCACTTTTCTTTTTCCCTTTCGTGATCAGTCAGGTCGTTGTCGGTCTGGTATTCAGCTGGTTTTATGATCCATCTAACGGCTTGATGAATCTCCTCCTGAACGGCTTGGGCTTTGATTCGATCCCGGTATTGGCGGATGAAAGATATGTAACATACGGTATAATTGTTGCCGGTCTATGGCCCCAAACCGCTTACTGCATGATATTGTATCTCACGGGATTGAACGCGGTAAATCCCGAACAGATAGAGGCCGGTCGACTTGACAATGCCAAGGGATGGAAAATGCTTTGGTATGTTGTTCTACCACAATTGAAACCAGCAACATTCATTTCCGTAGTAGTAACTGTGATCGGTGCCTTGCGATCATTTGATCTTGTTTCCATCATGACCAAGGGAGGACCATGGGGTTCAAGTAGGGTACTTGGTTATTACATGTATGAGAAAGCCTTCTCGGAATATGGCTTTCGTATGGGTTATGGTGCTGCAATAGCTGTTGTCCTTTTCCTGATCATGATTGTTTACATCAGTTACTTCCTTTATAAAATGTATTGCGACGAAAAGGGTTATTGAGGTGTTTCCAGCTCCCATTGAAAGACGAGCCCTACCACTGCAGTGGATTTACAAGGTAGCCCTGCCTATCGCTCTTTTGCTCTGGTTGTTACCCCTTATTGCGGTTTTTCTGACTTCCATCAGATCAGCAGGTGATATCACCGCTGGCAACTACTGGGGATGGCCCACCTCAATCAATCTAATTGCCAACTACACCTCGATTTTCGAAAATACACCCCTCGGGAAATACCTTTTCAACAGTTTTAGGGTTGCTATTCCTACAGTAATTGGAGCTGTTGCCCTGTCATGCATGACTGGATTTGCTTTGGCTATCTATCAGTTTCGATCGAATTTATTGATATTTTTCATGTTCATCGCCGGCAACTTTGTACCTTTTCAAATATTGATGGTCCCAGTTCGCGATTTGACCCTGCAATTGGGTGTTTACAATACTGCAACCGGGTTGGCCATGTTTCACATTGCCTTCCAGACCGGTTTCTGCACTCTTTTCATGCGTAATTTCATTAGGGCCCTACCTAGGGAACTCATCGAGGCGGCAAGGGTCGAGGGGGTCTCTGAAATCCGAATTTTCTGGTTTGTCGTTTTACCCCTTATGAAGCCGGCAATTGCTGCCTTAAGTGTCTTGATTTTCACCTTCATCTGGAATGACTATTTCTGGGCTACCGTCTTGACCCAGGGTGTGGATTCACAACCGATTACAGCCGGTTTGTATTCACTGAACGGCCAATGGATCGCTGCTTGGCATCTTGTTTCAGCCGGTTCAATTGTGGCAGCCATTCCACCAGTGGCAATGTTCTTCCTCATGCAAAAGCACTTCATTGCGGGCTTGACCCTTGGTGCCGTAAAATAAAGGATCACAATTGAAATACACACTGGAAATCGAAATCAACAAACCAAGGGATGAAGTTGCACGGCTAATTCAGGATCGGAATACGTTCAAGGAATGGCAACCTCAGTTGCAAAGCACCGAATTGCTTGACGGTGTCATTGGTGAAGAGGGAAGTACCTACAAAATTGTTGTTTCGATGGGCAAAAACACTTTGGAAATGATCGAAACACTGGTGATCAACAATTGTCCTGACCATTACCAAATCAAATATGATGCGGATGGAAAC
>WTGT01000255.1 GCA_011523445.1 Paracoccaceae bacterium | reverse complement strand
TTTTTCAGGAGGGGATTTCGATTGAATCTGTTTGCTGGAGTTCTATTGTCAAAGGGGAATTCCTTTTCCGCAAAATATTCGTAATATTCTGGGAAATCTGAGATCAATTTCCTGGTCAAAATATATAAATCCCGACTGCTCATTTTTTGTTCTGGGTCGGGCCATCCATTTGAATTCGCAAATATTGAATTGGTCAAACCCAATTCCTTGGCCTTTTCATTCATCAATTGGACAAAACCCTTTTCATTTCCCGTAGGTGACAATGCTTCGGCCAAGACGACACAGGCATCATTTCCGGATAATACCACAACACCGCGTATCAATTCTTCAACCGTGGGCCTGTCTGTTGTATCCAAATACATCGTGGAACCACCACGGTATGATCTGTAGGCAAAATCTGAAACCAGTAATCGGTCATCCAATTTCAATTGATTATCTTCCAATGCCTCAAATACCAAGTAGAGAGTCATGAGTTTGGAAAGTGATGCTGGAGGGAAGGGAGTATCAATATTTTTTTCAACCAGTATCAATCCGGTATCAAAATCCCCAACAAGAATTGTTTTACCAGAAGTTTCAAATGAACTGACCGGCAGTACAAGTGCCAATATTGCAAATAAACAAGTAAAAGATTTGAGGAAGAATTTCATAACCCCATTCCTGAATTTTCCTAAGCAGAACAAATATACAAATATTTATTCTTAATCTTCTTAAATTATAATATTCTAATTCTTATCTACCTTCGGAAAGAATTAAACCCCTAACAATTAAGTCAAACCACACTATTGGGTTGAATTTGCACTTTAAATTTACCTTGGAGGGGTGGCAGAGTGGTCTAATGCACCGGTCTTGAAAACCGGAGTGGGGGATTCTCCACCGTGGGTTCGAATCCCACCCCCTCCGCCATTGGCTACAAACAAACTTTCATATACCCCAAATGGCATAGCCTAAAAAGCTCAGCGTTTGCAGACTGTAGCAATTTCTACTAAGAGCAAGAAGCAAATGGCTGCTTTCGTCGGCTCATTTTCAATTCTGGACATAGTTGTTACAGACATTAAAGGTTTCCACAGCGAAACAAATTTTTTTGATGACTGAGCATGGTCAAAGCGCCTGTGCCATTTATCTTGGTAAAATATCAATATTGGACTCCAAGCGTCAACGCGCCATCCACGACAAGGTTTGTACCAGAAACAAAACTTGAGGCAGGGCTGGCGAGAAACACTGCAGCCGAGGCAACTTCTTCAGGTCGCCCCATACGTCCCATTGGGTTCGCAGCAACTTGACGCCTAAAAAACTCTGGGTTGGCTTTTTCGGTTCGTCCCCATACACCATCTTCAAAGTAGATGTTGCCAGGTGAAACAGTATTTACCCGAACACCGTCGGGAGCCAATGACCTTGCCATTCCCTTGGCGTAGTTGATCACTGCTGCTTTCATTGCACCATAGGGTTTGGGTCCGCCAGGAGTATGGAGTGCAGCGATGGATGAGATAAATACCATTGCCCCAGCGTCTGAGTTTTTAAGATATGGTGTTGCGGCCTCTGCACCGGTGAAAGTTGCCATCATGTCAATTTCAAAACTCTGCCGCCATGCCTCATCATCAACACCGAGATTCATTGCACTCGCGTTGGCAATGAAGATATCCAATCCACCGAATTTTTCTACTGTATCATTGATCCAATGGGTTTGAGAATCGCTGTCGGACACATCTAGCGATGTTCCCATGGCTTGTACACCTTCAGCGCTCAGTTCCTTGACAACTGCATAAACGGAGATTTCAGTTCGTGCACAGATCGAAACATTGCATCCTTCTGAGGCCAACATTCCGGCGATGGCACGTCCAATGCCACGAGTTGCTCCGACAACCGCCGCGTTCTTGCCTTTGAGTTTAAGATCCATTTGATTTCCTTAGAGTTTTTTTGAAGATAGTTAGTTTATCGCATTGGTGAATGTGGAGTACTGGTCACACGATGAACGACAGTTTTCTCAACATCGACAAGTTGTCTGACAGTTGGTTTGAAATTTGTTTGCCATTCTTCGGTTTCATAGACAGCGGCATATAATTGTTCCCTGTGCGCCTCATCATCAAAGCGACGTATCCAAATGTGCAAGCTTTTGTCTTCTTCGCCCTGAAACATCGCTGTTATCACCATGCCTCGTGCTATCATGAATGGGGTAACCTTGGTTTCCATAAACTCGATCCATTCGGCCATTTTGCCTGGATAAACCTGGTAATGACGGACTTCGAAAAGCGACATAAATTGATCTCCATTGTTTGAGTATTGATCAGAAGGGTGTGAAAGCCCCATCGATAGTATATATGCTTCCATTTATGAAATTGGCGTCGTCACGACATAGGAACGCAACCAAAGCCGCCACTTCGCTAGTGTTGCCATAGCGACCTGCCGGGATTGCGGCGATGACTTTCTTTCTTGCCTCAACCGGATCACCGTCAGAGGCATCTGCTTCAACTGCCGCAAGCATATCAGTGTCAATCTGACCAGGTACGATCACGTTAATCCTGATCCCTTCGCCTGCATGAGCCTTTGCACCGACACGAGTCAGCCCGATCACAGCATGTTTGCTTGCGCAATAAACTGGCATTGTTGCTCGCCCACCCTGGACTCCAGCAGCAGAAGACACATTTATGATTGAACCGCCACCACTTCGTCGCATAGCAGGGATGGCATATTTCATCATCAGAAACGTACCTGTCACGTTGACCAACATAACGTTTTCAAAATTTTCAAGAGACTGATCCTCAATCAGATTACTTTCCCCAACGATACCCGCTCCATTAAAAAGTAGATCTAAGCGACCAAAATCACTCTTCGCTCTTTCGACAAGTTCGCGAGCTTCGCTTTCAATCGAAACATTAAATTGATGCCCAACTACACGGTCGCTCAATTCAGTGAGTTCATCCAATCGTTTTTGGTTGCGGCCGGATGCAATAACAGTTGCTCCATCCTCCAAAAGACGTTCAACGGTTGCTACGCCAATTCCACCAGTCGCACCCGCGACTATCGCGATCTTGTTTTCAAGTGGTTTTGTCACTCATCCCATCCAATTGCATGTAATTATCCATTTGCAACTTTTTGATTGTGCCTGAAGTCAGTTTCACCTTCAGATGCCGCTAATTCGGCTATTTCCTCAGCTGTTTTGAGAGCCTTAAATTCGCTTCCCCAACTCTGCATCGTCTCAATGATCGGTTGAAGGCTTCTGCCGTATTCGGTAACTTCATATTCAACACGAGGGGGGACTTCGGCATGGACATGCCTTGATATTATTCCGTCTGCTTCAAGCTCCCTCAATTGCAAAGTGATCATACGTTCGGTTGCGTTGGGGGCAAGACGGCATAGTTCACTAAATCGCTTCTTCCCGGACAACAAACGACAAACCAAGATAGGTTTCCAGCGACCACCGATGACGGACAAAGTGGCTTCAACGTCGCAGCCAGTCTTCCAATTGTACTTTCGAACCATAGCGTGTCTCCAGTTAAATTGTTAATACTTACAAAAATGTGGGTACTTGACAGAATCAATATAACCTCATAATTTGCCTAAAACAAGTCTCAATTAGGAATAAATTATGAAAGCTCTGGGATATTCAGAACAAGGGCCTGTGACGTCCGCAGGTTCTGTAGTAGAATTTGAAACTGCCGATCCGGTGCCAGGTCCAAATGATCTATTAGTTGAAGTTCACGGGATTTCGGTAAATCCTGTTGACTTTAAAGTTCGTGCAAATCGACCGCCGCCGGAAGGCAATCCACGAATTCTGGGTTGGGATGCATCAGGGGTGGTACGAGCTGTTGGTTCAAACGTGACAATGTTCAAGCCCGGTGATGAAGTCATGTACGCGGGTGAATTTACGCGAGATGGAACAAATGCCGAATTGCAATGCGTTGATGAGCGTTTGGTTGGTCGTAAGCCTTCTACACTTGGTTTTGCAGAGGCAGCAGCTTTACCACTAACAAGCATTACAGCGTGGGAGATGCTCTTTGAAAGTCTGCGGGTTGAAGAAGGAGGGGGTGAAGGCGAAGCTTTGCTTATAATCGGTGGTGCCGGTGGAGTGGGTTCAATACTTATTCAGCTTGCAAAAAAACTCACCCAACTAACAGTAGTTGCATCTGCATCCCGCTCGGACACCATTGATTGGGTCAAGAAAATGGGGGCGGACTATGTAGTCAACCACCGCAATAATCTGGCGAAAGAGATGTCTGATCTAGGTATTGTGCCTAAATATGTTGCGACGTTGACTAACACCGATGATCATTTCGACGCTATCATCGAAATGATCAAACCACGCGGTCACATCGCGATGATCGATGATCCGCAGAATGTGTCGATTGGCCCTTTAAAAATGAAGGCTCTTACCTTCAGTTGGGAATTCATGTTTGCCCGATCACTGCACAAGGCTGACGACATGATTGCTCAGCACAAACTGTTGTCGCGTGTGGCTGATCTAGTTGATTCTGGTGAGATCATTTCCACCGCAAACAAGAACAATGGACCGCTGAGTGCTGAAAGCCTTAGGGCCGCTTTGGAACACCAAAACAGTGGGGCAGCCATCGGAAAAACAGTCATGGCAGGGTTTGCAGGGGCATAGTTCTTCATTCAGGAGAGGGAATTCGTTGATGCTGTTGGAACTTAAAGATCGCGAAATGGTGCCATCGGCGTTTGATGACATCAGTTTTGACCTTTGTACCCGACGCAAGGATGTCATCATGATGAGCGCTGACTTGGCGCACTATTGTGATCTTTACAAAGTTACCAAAGACTTGCCAAACCAATATGTTGAAGTCGGCATGGCCGAACAAAATCAGGTCGGTGTGGCAGCCGGGCTTGCTAAAACTGGTTTCATTCCGGTGACTAGTACATTCGGCAGCTATGCCTCCCGCCGGTGTTTTGACCAAATGCTGATCTGTATGGGAACCAGCAAAAATACAGGGATATGTCTAGCCTTCACGCCGGGTATATCTAGTCCAGCTCCCATTCACCATCAGGGAACCGAAGATTTAGGGATGCTAAGGGCTATTCCCCACGCCACAGTCATTGACCCCATGGATGTGACCGATTTTGGCCAGGCGTTGGACATTGCCTGCGATACGCCGGGTCTTGTTTATATGCGTGGGCATCGTGGAACCACTCCGAAATGGCTTGATCCGGCTAGCTTCAAGTTTAAGCTTGGGAAAACCTATCCGCTGCGTATCGGACACGGTATTGGTGTGATCTCTTGCGGTCATGCCTCCCAGTGGGCGGTTGAGGCATCAGACATTCTTGCTGATCAAGATGTTGATCATTCGCTTTTGCATGTTCCGACAATCAAGCCTGTGAATGAACAGGAAATCATCGATTATTGCTTTGCCCACGAGGAAATCGTTACGGTCGAAAACCATCAAATTTCTACTGGTTTGGGCGGACTGGTGAGCGAAATCACGTCAAAAGTCGGTCGTGCGCCCCGTATTACTCGAATTGGTGTACCGGATAGTTGGGCACCCGGGGGATCTATTGGTCACATCCGAAAACACTTTGGATTGGACCCAGATGGGTTGGCCAAGCGTATTGCAGGGGTGAAGGCATGATCAGCAACTCTGGCAAGCGCATCAAATTACTTGAACTTTGGGCTGCAAAGATACGACGAAATGTTGTCGACATTTGTATGCAAAGAGGCGGATACGCTGGACAAGGCGTCGCTCTAGCCGATGTTGGAGCTTGTATCTTTTTTGATGAAATGCGACCTGATGGAGATGGTTGGTATCATGACCGCTTCATCAATTCAAACGGGTCACGACACCATCATCAATTTCGCGGCAATGGTCGAAATGGGTATCTACTCCATGGAAGAATTACGCACGATGGGCGCGGATGGATCGCCAATTGATCAAAGCCCAATTGAAGGTGCGCGGGGGTTTGAAATTACCTCGGGTTCCTTAGGAACCGGTGTTTCTCAGGCAGCAGGAATCGCCCTTGGTGAACACATGAAAGGATCAGATAAACGGATAATATGTTTATTGTCCGACGGAGAACTTCACGAAGGTAGCGTTTGGGAAGCCTTTATGTTCGCTGCTCACTATAGACTGTCCAACTTTGTCGTAATCATTGACAACAATGATCTTGGGGCTACTGGCAAAACATCCGATGTCATGGCCGTCGAACCAGTTCGTAAAAAGATGGCAGCCTTCGGTTTTAAAGCCCGACAGATCAACGGCAACAGCATTCCCGAAATCCTGGAAAGTTTTGAAGAAGCAAGAAACACCAAAGATCAACCCTATGCGATGATCGCGGACACCAAGATATTTACGGGTATCAAAGTTTATCAAGACGCGATCCCATTTGCCCATTTCGTAGGTGCAAACGGGCGTTGGGATACCGGTTTTCTGGAATGGGAACCAGGTTGGCAAGAAATCTTGGGCACTATTGAAGGGCTCGAAAACGAATTGGCGGCGCTTGGATGAAGCGTCTGTCCGATATCCTGCTTTCAAGTGAATCTCATAGGGGGTTCTGAGAGCAAAACTGATTAACAAGGAGGAAACTGAAATGAAACTATTAAATTGGATGAAAATGGCAGTAGTCTTTACGATTGCTCCCCTACTATTTGCTGTACCCGCATCGGCGCAAATGGAAATCAAGGTTGGTAGCTTTGAGCCTGAAAGCCACTACCTTGTTCAATACGTGTACATCCCTTACCTTGAGGAAATTGAGCGTCGCACCAATGGTGAGTTGACCTTCAAATGGTTCCATGGTGGCACTTTGGTGAAAGCCCCACAGACAGTTGACGGATTGAAATCTGGCCTTGTCGATTTGGTGGTAACCACGGGTATCTTCACGCAAGAAAGCCAGTTTCCAGCAACTCATGTGATGACCCTGCCGTTCCAGTTCGACAGTACAGTTGAAGCAAATCATGTGTTTCAGAAGCTTTATAACACGGTGCCAGAAGTTCAAGCCGAGTTTGAAGGTCTGGCACCTCTTGGTTACCATGTATCTGACTTCTTCAACTTACACATCCACAAAGATGTGAAGCCTGTTGAGTCTTTGGCTGACTTGCAAGGGTTGGAAATCGGTGGTTTTTCTAAATCGGCAGTCACCTATAGCGAAATGTTGGGGGCAACACCACGTAACCTACCGTTGGCTGACATCTATGTCACTTTACAGCGCAAGGCGATTGATGGCGTATGGTTCCCAACCGCTCCGATGATTAAGTGGAAGGTAACGGATTTTGCAAGCAATCATTCGCTGGTCGGTGGTCCCTTCATCATGATACCCATGACAATGAGTCAGCAGACTTGGGACAAGCTGTCGCCGGAGCAACAGGAAATCTTCCGTTCCATGGAAAATGAACTGACGAATTTCACTGGAGCAATTGTGGACAATCGTCGCAACTCGACCCTGGCAAAGGTTAGAGACAGGGGTGACAACATCATCACCTTCGATACCGAGGCAAAAGCGGAATGGGTCGCGGCCACGAAGCCTGCCTATGATACATGGCTTGCTACTATGGCTGACAAAGGCATTGATGGTGAAGCAATCTTGGCCAAGGTTCAGGAATATACTGCTGAATTCAAAGGTATGGACTACACTTCCGCCGAGTGGTGGGGCAACGACTGGCAGGAATAATCTTTCTAACTACTGGACCGAACGGCACTCCTGCCGTTCGGTCACTTTCCGATCCGAAAGAGAGATTCGTAACAAGGTACTCTTACCTGCAGGCTCGAATTTTGAAGAAATACGGATCGCCAACCTTATTTTAGAGGCGTTTTGGCGAGAATGATTGATGGGTAAATCTGACGAAATTGTTGGCAACCCACTAGTTTTTCAGGGTGGTGGAAACGGTTCAGGCCAACATGGCAAGCCTGATGATACTTTCGCGAAACTTGGCCAACTCATTCATGCTCTCCTCGAACCCATAGCCCGATATCTTTGTTACGCCGCAGCAATTGTTACTTTGCTTATGTCGATCTTTATGGTCGTGGATTTGTTTAGTCGTTTGGTGTTCAATAACCCGCTCTCTGGCATGATCGAACTTCAAACATTCATGCTCGTTTTTATGGCGTTTTTTAGCATTGCCTACACGATGCTTAAAAACCAGCATGTAGCCGTTGATCTGATTACCTCCGTTTTGTCCGCACCAGTGAACAGCTTTTTGCAAAGTGTGTTCTCAATTTGGGGAATTTTCCTCTTTGGTTCTATGAGTTGGCTGAGTACTACACGAGCCCTAGAAGCCTTTGAAAACGAGGAGTTCTCTGATATCATCCAAATGCCTTATTGGGTTCTATACTCCTTCGCAGCAATTGGGACATTGCTGTTGACTGTTGCAATTCTCGCCTTGTTGCTCACACATTTGTCCGGTTTGTACCAGTATCATCGAAATCGTACCAAGTTAGCCTTGATAATAGCGGCTATTGCAGTCATTGGTATTGCAGGAATCTACTCAGCGGAACTATTGAAGTTGCTATTCGGAGACTTAAGTTCGACGACGGTGGGCATTCTGTACACTCTATTCCTGATGATCATTCTCATGCTGGGCTTTCCAGTCGGCTTCGCGATGGCATTCACCGGTCTGACTGGTCTCATGTTTCTGATCGGTCAAGACGTTGCTTTCAATGTATCGAAGATCAACACTTACGACGCTGTTGCACATTACTTCTTCACAGTAATCCCGTTCTTCCTGCTTATGGGCTTTCTCATCCTTCATGCCGGAATTGGAGCCAAGCTTTATAACGCTGGAATCAAAGTATTTGGTAGGTTGCCAGGAGGGTTGGCCATCGGTACAGTGGCTGGTTGCGGGGGGTTCGCAGCAATCTGCGGTGAAAGCGTGGCCGCTGCGGCCACGATGGGGTCAGTCTCGCTACCCGAAATGAAAAAATATAACTATGACGACTCCCTAGCAACCGGTTCTGTAGCCGCCGGTGGGACGCTGGGGATCTTGATCCCTCCCAGCATTGGGTTCGTTGTTTACGGAATCATCACTGAGCAATCGATAGGTAAGATGTTTATGGCAGGAATTATTCCCGGTATCATTCTGACCACCGGGTTTTGTCTTGCCGTCTATGTACAATGCATTCTGAACCCCAAGCTGGGACCGAAATCTAAGAGGTTCACACTACAGCAGATAGCAAGGTCGATCTTTGATATCTGGCCTGTAGCTGCCTTGTTTGCCGCTGTCATCGGCGGAATTTACTCAGGGATCCTGACACCAACCGAAGCCGGTGGTGTTGGGGCCAGCGGGGCATTGTTGATTGCGCTTTTTTCAAAGGGCTTCAATCGGCAAAAACTCTTCAACGCCCTGTTGGAAGCTACCACGACAAGTGCAATGATCTTCACGATCCTGATTGGTGTAGGCTTGCTAGGGTATTTTGTGACACTGACTGATATCCCACGTGAGTTCGCCAATTTCCTCGGTAGTTTGGATGTGTCGCGCTACGTGATCTTCATTCTGATCCTGTTGCTGTACCTCGTGCTAGGAATGGTCATGAATATCATCCCGATGATGATGCTCACCTTGCCGATTCTCTTTCCCACGGTAGTCGGCTTGGGTTTCGATCCTATCTGGTTCGGAGTAATCATGGTGATTATGATGGAAATGGGCCAAATTACCCCGCCGATCGGCATCAATGTGTTCGTTATTCATGGCGTGGCCAAAAAATACGATGTGCGTATGGCCACCATCTATCGTGGGATCATCCCGTTTGTGATAGTCGAAGTGCTAGTGATCATCCTATTGACCATTTTCCCTGAAATCACACTTTGGCTACCCAACTCAATGGATGTATTGGCTCCGTTAGAATGACAAGAGTATCGCAATGACAAAAAAGAAGACTGCAATAGTAACCGGGTCGACCAGTGGCATAGGCTTGGCGATTGCTCAAACCCTCGCAGAATCTGGATGCAATATTTTGCTCAATGGGTTTGGCGAAAAGTCAGAGATTGAAGCGATTGCTGAATGTATCCGTTCTGACTTTGGAGTTGATGTGCTTTATTCAAATGCCGATATGAGCAATCCGGATGAAATCCTTACGATGGTGCAAGAATGTTCTACCCATTTCTCGACGGTCGATATTCTGGTCAACAACGCCGGTATCCAACACACGGATTCAATCGAGGATTTTCCGAAAGAGCGTTGGGATCAAATAATCGCAATCAACCTATCTTCGAATTTCCACACGATCCAAGCCGCGTTGCCGATCATGAGGGCACAAAACAGCGGAAGGATTGTGAACATATCTTCTGTGCATGGTCAGGTTGCCTCTATCAACAAAGCGGCTTACGTAGCTGCAAAACATGGCGTTTTGGGACTAACTAAAGTTGTTGCACTTGAAACTGCAGGTACTCCAATCACTTGCAATGCGATTTGTCCGGGCTGGGTACGAACGCCGTTGGCTCAAAAACAAATTGATGCATTGGCCAAAAGAGAGGATATTCCTGAAGCAGAGGCGATAAAGCGGTTGCTCGGTGAAAAGCAACCGTCCGAGACCTTTATTACCACTAAGCAGATCGGCCAAGCGGTTATGTATCTGTGCTCAGACGCTGCATCAGAAATTCGTGGTTCTACGATTGACATTAATGGTGGTTGGCTTGCGCAATAGAGCTGGAAAATTATAGGGGGAAACAAAAGGGTGCCTCCAGTAAATAAATCTACCACTTGATTCCAACTTAAAAAAAAATCGGTCTTCAAATCCTGGATTTTCAATAATTCCGTCATTGGAATAATATGAGAAAATTACTGGGGTAAGCGCCGAAATAAATTGGAAATTCTAGGGGATTAAAGAAAATTCGATTATAACTTATCAAGATTCCGATAATATTAAGTTTGAAAATATGGAATCCGAAGATGGTAAAATCCGATTCAGATCCTATTGCCAAAAAGACTGAACAAGTGTCCACTCGGGCTAGGCCTCGTGGTCGCAAACGCAACCAGAAACAGCCCAACACCTCTATCCGAGTGGTTCAAAATCGGCAAATTCCCCCCTACAAGCTACTTGATGAAGATGAACTCAAGGCACTGGAGAACCATGCTGATTGGCTTCTTGAAAATATTGGTATGGAGTTCAGGGGGGACGATGTTGCAATCGATCTTTTTGCTGATGTTGGTGCACAAATAGACAAACGGCGTGTGCGGTTTCCTGACGGTTTGGCCCGACAGCTTTGTACCACCGCACCTGATTTCTTCAAACTGCATGCCAGAAATCCCGAGCGAACTATTGCAATTGGTGGCAATAGTATCGTTTTCATGCCTGGTTATGGATCTCCTTTTGTCACAGATTTGGATACTGGTCGTCGATATGCAACGATTGAGGACTTTTATAAATTTGTAAAACTTACCTATCAATCGCCTTATCTACACCACTCGGGAGGTACTGTGGTTGAACCTGTTAATGTACCGGTCAATAAACGCCACCTTGATATGGTATTTGCACATCTGACATTATCTGACAAACCATTTATGGGTGGGGTGACTTCCCCTGAGCGAGCCAGAGACTCACTTAACATGGCACGCATTGTCTTTGGTAGTGATTTTCTTGACCAGAATGCAGTTATGCAGGGCAATATCAACATCAATTCACCCTTTGTCTTTGATGAAACAATGTCGGGGGCCTTGAGGGAATACGCTGCTGCGAATCAATGTGTATGTGTGTCTCCAGCAATTTTTGGTGGTGCTATGGGGCCAGTCACTCCTGCCGCGATTACGGCTCAAACTCTGGCCGAGGCCATGACAGGTATTGCCCTTACCCAGCTGGTGCGTCCTGGCTGCCCGGTAGTAATGGGCAGTTTTCATTCCACGATGAATTTACGGACAGGATCGCTTACCTTCGGTACCCCTGAAGCCAATTTGGTGAATATGGCATTATCACAATTAGGACACCGCCTTGGCGTACCCGTCCGATCTGGCGGAGGTCAGATTACCGCTGCCAACAGCCCTGATGGTCAGGCAATGCTGGATAGTGCCAATGCTATGTGGACAACGGTAATGTCCGGCTCGCATCAGGTATGGCATGCGGTTGGTTGGCTTGAAGGTGGGTTAACCATGTCCTATGAAAAATTCATCATGGATTTGGACAATTGTGGTGCCTTGCTTCGCTTGATACAGGGAATGGAAGTTAGTGAAGCTACTCTGTCCAAACAAAGTTATCTTGAAGCAGGGCCAGGTGAGAATTTCCTTTCAACCAGCCATACGTTGGCCCACTACACGACTGCCAATTATGAGACTATACTACCTGATACAGGTCCCTATGAAACATGGAAAGAGAATGGAAGTCTGAGTGCTGC
>WTGT01000333.1 GCA_011523445.1 Paracoccaceae bacterium | reverse complement strand
TTATTATCTTTTATTTGGTTTTTACTATGAGTAATACAAATTTGATTTTAGCTGATTTATGCACTGGGATTTCTGAATTAAAAAAGAACCCTATGGCTGTCATTGACAATTCAGAAGGAAAACCCGTTGCAATTTTAAATCGAAATCAACCGGTATTTTATGCTGTACCTGCTTCGACTTGGGAAGACTTGCTTGAAATAATTGATGATCTGAAATTAACAAAGCTTGTTCTAGAACGAGAAGGAGAATCTGAAATCGAAGTTGATATCAATGAGCTATAGGCTAGTCTTTTTGGAAAGCGCTCTACGGGAATGGAAAAAACTTGATTCAGATATACGTCTTCAATTCAAGAAAAAGTTGCTAACTCGTCTTAATTCTCCACGCGTTGAAACTGACCGATTGAGATTCTTGAAGAATTGCTACAAGTTAAAATTACGTAGTGCAGGATATCGATTAGTGTATCAGGTTCGTGAGAAGGATTTGGTCATTACAGTTATCGGTGTCGGAAAACGTGAAGGCAATGCTATTTATAACAAGGTAAAAAAAAGAATATAGGATCGGCTGCGGTCATAAATCTGTTTTTTTTCATTTAGGTATACTTTCACCATTATCCTTTAATGGGTAATATTTTGCAATCGTTGAAAACAAGAATCCTTTTTGATCTCGGGTTTTTCATTGGCAATATTGGCTAGATAATTCTTGAGATTGTCTGAATATTCTTTGGTGGATTCATCGTAAACTTTACAAAGAAGTTTGAGCGAATGTTCAGGGTAAGAAATATCAATACCTTCCTTGTTTATTGAACGAACAATTTGGTCTGGATTATCCAATGGAACCAACCAACGATTGACCAGGCGTGATGCTTCGGGGAATGCTTCACCTGACTTTATGCAGGCTTTTGCAAAATTCATCGAAATATTTTGTGATAATTTATCATTGGTCTGGGGCCAAATAAATTGCAGAAAAGGACTTACCCTGTTTTCCCAATATTCGGTTTGCTGGCTCCCACTACTATTCACAGACCGGAACAGATAAAATGAAGCATGATCCAGTGCCTCTTGGGGTAATTTCCCCATGGCCTCATAAATTTCCCGATCACCATTTAATTCATTTGGAAATTCAAGACCGTAATATGTCAACAGGGCAACATAATTTTCTCCATGCTTTCCAAGTTTATCATAATGATCAGCAGTTTCAAAAAAATTACTCTTCAACTTCTCCATTAGCGGCATAGTTATTCTTGGAGACCAAAGTAAGCTTTTCCAAGCCGACCAGGCTTCTGCTTCAGATTTATTCCAATCAAAGAGTGGAAGTAAGTGTTTGATTGCCCACTCAGGATCAGTTTCAAACAATAAATTTACCTTCGCTGTCAATAATACCCTTCCATGAAGCAAAGTGATGTATTTGGGGTTGCAAATTCTGGAAAATCTATCCCGTAATTTATTTTCAAATATTTCTGCTGTTATTGTAGAATCCCGATACAAGTATTGTAGTAACCCTTCTGTAACAATTCCTACGCGATGGTTGATTGCTTGAAAAATTAGATCATCATCTTCTCCAACACTCTCTTCATCTTCAATTTCAAGAAACACATCACACAACTTCAAGAAAGTATTATCCTGACCTTGAAAACTCTTGGATTGTTCCAGAAGCCATCCTGCCAATCCTTTAATCCTTTGCAATTTTTCTTTGGCAACCTTTTCCAATACTGGTGCAATCTTTTTCCAAGACTTTCTTTTCAAGTCATCCTCATTTGACCAACAAGAAAAAGCTTGGTGCCAACGACCAATTAGACCAATTGGCCACTTGTCTTGCCTTTCTCCTTGATTTACAATAGTGATAAGAGCAGAGGCTACTCTATCAAAATCCTCTTGACATCGTTTTTCCCAATCATCCGGACGGAAGGGGTTTGGAGGATTGCCCTTTAGCCATTGAATGAGTTCATAATGATCTCGAGGTGTTGGATTAAATTTTTCCCAAAAATCAGGATTATTGTCTTGCCAAATTGGAAATTCGTCTCTTTCATCTTCAGCTATCTGGTAAACAGGATATAGTTGAGAAAAGTTGTCCAAAGTCGTTTGTGAACTTTTAGTCAATAATCCCCCACCAGAAAAGAATTTTTTTAACCTAAACAAGATTTCCCTATCCCGAATTCTATTCCATTCGTCGTCTTCGATTTCAGAGATGTACATGTTTCGCGGAGGTCCAGAACAAATTGCTCCGAATAATGTTTCTTTTTCTTTATCTCCAAGCTTTGGTGCCAAAAAAACCAACAACCGTATTGCTTCACGACGGGTTTCAGTTGACCATAACCACCACCCATCATCGGATAGTAACCACTCCAACCCTATTCGAACAGGTACCACTCCGTCCTGCGTTGCAGCAAAAAAGGCCAACCGACGAAATAGTGGATAGGGTAAACCCAACCAATTTTCTGCAACTTTAATTGCTTGCTTCGGTGATTTTCTTGACAAGGACAACCATGCATCACGATTCAATTCTATCAAAAATGTCCATTCATTCATTTTCGAATTTTGTTCATGATCGCTTAGTGACGGTAGGTCCCAATGGGAATTATCACTATTTCTATCTGCTCCATCCAGAACTTTCATCAAATCAAGAGCATCATTTAGAAGTCTGGTTAAGTCTGGAAGCAATTCTTGAAGGACAGTATCCCATTTGTCATTTTTTTCATATTCCTCCAAATCATATCGAACATCACTATTGCTAAGTACAATTTCCCACCTAACAATCTCGCTTATACCATTGTTTTTTTCAAAACTGTCTTCCAAATCAGGCGGAAACTTGAACGGTTCGGTTAATTTTACCTTGGGTTGGAGCATTTCGAGTAATTCCAAACGCAAGGTTGAATTTAAACCCTCTTCTTTTTCAAACCTTCTTCGC
>WTGT01000047.1 GCA_011523445.1 Paracoccaceae bacterium | reverse complement strand
GAATTGATATTGGTTTTTGCAATTAATTGAAGATAGACAAAAATGAATTATAAAATTCCTTCCAATCCTCATGCCCTCATTACTGGTGGTGGTACAGGTATCGGGTTGGCAATAGCTAAAGAGCTCAAGTCTTCAGGAGCCAAGGTAACTGTTTGTGGAAGAAATTTACGCAGACTTCAGGAAGTTTCAGAAGCCCATGGATTCATTCCCCTTGAAATGGATGTGACCAGTGAGAGTTCTGTAAAGAAGGCTACCCAGGAAGCAGTGGAAATTTCAGGTCTCATTAATATCCATGTTGCCAATGCCGGTATTGCCGAGGGGATGGATTTTGCTGAAATGGATTTCGGCTTCTGGCGAAAAATAATGTCCACCAACCTAGATGGAGCCTTCCTTTCAATCAAGCATTCCCTTGAATCGATGACCAAGGGCAATTGGGGCAGGATTATTGCCATCTCCTCTGTAGCTGGTTTAAGGGGTTTGAAGGGGGCATCTGCATATACGGCTTCAAAGCATGCCTTGATAGGTTTGGTGAGAGGAATTTCAGAAGAATATCTCTATTCTGGTATCACTGCCAATGCTATTTGTCCGGGTTATGTAGAAACTCCCTTGGTTGATCGTAATGTGGAAAAGATGGCGGAGAGGCTTGACATCAGCCCTGAGGAGGCTCGACAAAAACTCAGCAGATTGAACAGGAACAAGAAAATGCTTCAACCGGAAGAAGTCGCTAAAACTGTAATGTGGTTATGTTCTGTAGGTTCTGACAACATCAATGGACAAGTAATCCCAATAGCTGGTGGTCAGGTATAGCTGGGTATAATTTGAAGCTAATTCTAATTGGGATTATTGAGAGGATTTTGATTTATATGCTTTTTTGGAAATACCCGTTTGGATTCGTCTCTTTTATCTGAATTGCAAGAGCTTTACCGATAGCCTCAGCCAAACCAGGTGGCACGGCATTACCAATTTGACGCCCGATACTTACCATACTAGCTCGCCCTGAAGCGGTATAAAACTGCCAACTGTCAGGAAAATTTTGAAAAACTGCCATCTCAGCTGTATTTAACCCTCGATCCTCAAAAGGATGTATATACTTCCCCTTAGTTGGATTGTAGCTAGCTGTTCTTATTGTCGGTGCAGGTTTATCTGCTTCAATTCGTCCGAAAGTATCATGGCCTTGGTGCTTTCCTGTCTGCCAACATTTAGGGCGCATATTCATCGGAAGAGCTTTGAAATTCTGTCCTTGCTTAATTAGGCTTATTCTTTCTTTCATCTCTTTTGAATGGTTCATTCCGATACAATCATGTCGTTTGAATCTTCTTTTTCCAATTTGAGTTAATGCCTGTTTAACGCTTACCCAAGCTTTAGGAACATAATCTGGTTTCTCTGTTATGCCTGACATAAATCTCTCCCATTCTTCAAAGCTTTTACAGTGTGTTGGCAACGGAAAGGCTGGCTTTTTTCCCAGCAATCCTATCATAATAAATCGCTTTCGTTGTTGGGGAACGCCGTAATCTGCGGCATTTAATATATCGAAGGATATGCCGTAACCCAATCCGTCAAACTGATTACGCATATAATCAACTACATGGCTATGACGTTTTTGTGTAATCCCAGCAACATTTTCAAAGATAAAAGCTTTGGGAATGATCCCTTTTACTATCTTCACAAACTCTAAAAATAAATCCCCATTCTTAGGATCATCCTTTCCTTGTTTCTTACCTATATTGCTAAATGGTTGACAAGGAGCTCCGCCTGTAACCAGCGCTATCTGCCCCTTCTTAAGCCCTGAAAACTTTAGAATTTCTTCTGCTGATATGGCCTTGATATCTCCTGGCACCCTATCAGTACCATCTTCAAAGATTTTCCATTTTGACCTGTTTTTTCGAAGTGTCTCACGACAATCTGCATCAATCTCAATACAAACGGATGTTTTAAAACCTGCTTTTTCAAGACCGATCTCCATACCTCCGGCCCCTGTAAAATGGCTTATTATAGGCCCTAAAGAACCCTCTATGTCATAATCGGAAATATCAACATAAGAATTCCCAGTTTTAAAACAATCATAAGTCTTCGAGACAGAAATCTTAGTTTTGGAAACTTCAATGATATTATTATCTGTAAGTATGCTCATATGTTGTCTCTAGAGTGGTGCTTTGGAAACTTCATTAAACTATTTTTCCTTGTGGTCCTGACTACCTAAATTGCGTTCTGTCTTTTTGCTGAGTAAAGATTATTTAGATGACATACTTAATCAATCGCTTGACAGAGTCTCGCTATGGTGGGAACTGTCTTGGTCATGAAGACTTTCGAGTAGGTAATTCTTCTTGAATTGTCGATGATTTTGTGTCAAAAGCTTTTATATATTTATCCTTGAATGCCAAGACTTTGATAACACAATCCGTGATTTTTGGTTGTGAAAAATTATTGGAAAACTTCACATGCTTATATTAAAAAATTCCAGATGTCGGAATTTCAGATTTGATCTCCTGCTCGAAATTAGTTTTACCACTTAGCTGCTTATTATAAATTTATTATAGGTCTTGGCTTTAAAAATGTCAAAAAATGGAATATGATCCGGATATTGATAGAATTAAAGTTCGAGTAGTTAAAAATTTTCTATAATAGATACCTATAAATTATTCTGTTCCAGAGTATTAAACTCTTCACAGAACTGATCTATGAATCTTATCCAAAACATTGTTTGAAACTACAAATACAACAATAATGAGCTGAAAATGAATGATAGTCATCAGAAATTAAAAATGAGCTTTGACCCCAACACAATCGAGCATTTGGGGGTTAAAATGTATTCTAGGATTCCCAGCGCGATCGCTGAACTCATAGCAAACGCCTATGACGCTGGTGCAAGGAGAGTGGACATTCTATTGTACGATACAGGTGAAGAAAAAAGTATCGTTGTCCAAGAT
>WTGT01000284.1 GCA_011523445.1 Paracoccaceae bacterium | reverse complement strand
CTGCAAAGGGGAATTCTCCCACTTGGTAATTTTGTGGCAGCATTGCCAATCGTTGGTACGGCACCGATATTCGTCATGTGGTTTGGATTCGGCTGGCAATCAAAGGCAGCTGTCGTGGTTGCCATGGTTTTCTTTCCCATGCTGGTCAACATGGTCCAGGGTCTGGCCTCCACGGATGTCATGCAAAGGGATATACTTAAAACTTACAACGCCACTTATTGGCAGGAAATCTGGAAGTTGAAGCTACCTGCTGCCATGCCCTTTGCCTTCAATGGGCTGAAGATCTGTACAACATTGTCTCTGATTGGAGCGATTGTTGCCGAGTTCTTTGGATCCCCCATTCTCGGAATGGGCTTCAGAATATCTACCGAAGTAGGGCGGTTGGCCCTTGATGTCGTTTGGGCCGAAATTGTAGTGGCAGCAATAGCAGGTACACTATTCTTCTGGATTGTATCCCTTGGGGAGGAAAAGGTAACCTTCTGGCATCCAACCCATAGAAAATGATTGATCCCCGTAATTAAGTGGTTTCTCTTGAGTGTTCATAACCGCTGCTAACCATATCCTCACATTTTTTGGCTAGCTCCTTGCGATTGGCATAATCAGAAACCCTTATTGGCTCATGATAGGTAACTGAAACAGAACCATTGCCTGGAGCAGATAGAACCGATTGAAGATGTTGCCACATGTTCAAGCTCCCCCACCAAGCATAAAACCTCGGATCCTGTCCTGTCGGTGCTTTGTAATAGACACTCACCGGCTGGACAAATAACCGGTCCTTCAATTCGGGTTCGAACAGAGCAGCAAAAAGTGTTGACTTGAATGGTACCACCTGCTGGCCATCGGTACTTGTTCCTTCAGGAAAAAACAGTAGCTTGTCACCCTTTTGTAATCTTTCGAAAAAGATGCCCTTTTGAACCAGTGATTGCCTCATCCTTCGCTCAATGAATACAGTACCCGTAACTTGTCCAAGAATACCTATCCCAAACCAGTTTCTGACCTCGCTTTTGGAAACAAAAAATATCCGTTGCGATGCATTCAACACAAAAATATCAATCCATGAGGAATGATTGGCAACGACACTACCCATTCCATTCATGGGAGTCCCCTGAACCTTTTGAGTGATCCCAAGGATTTTTAGGCAAAGGTGGCAAACAAGGCGGGTTATTTCTGGTGTGAGTTTACGCCCAAATGGCCACTCAAAAGCCCTGATTAGCAGAAATACTGCCAACAAACCGTAAATGACAGTTATCAGTAGAATTAACCTGACAACTAAACGAACCGCACCCATTTCAAATACAGAGTCATTATCCTTAAGTGTTGCTATTTGATCCGACCGAACGGTGAAAAAATTCCCGTCGGCTGGTCGCCATTCGGTTGGTATCAATTACAATGCATACATCAATGGTATTAAACGAGTAATCCAGAAAAGCACCATTTCCGACAAAACCACCCAAACGAAGATATCCCCTAATCAAGGAGGGCATATCCAAGAGGGCCTTCTTCTGATCAATCTGGTCGGCTGGAATAAGGTCAAGGTTGGTTCCCTGTTCATTTCTTACGGATACCCTCAAATCTTCCGGGGCCAAATGGTTTTGATGCAGGTAGGCCAACTGGTGTGCATAATCCATTGGATTGGTCCCATGAAAACTCGCCACTCCGAACAGTATCTCGATATTATTCTCGATAACATACTGGGCCAAACGATTCCATAGATGATACATGGCTATTCCAGACCGATAGTCCGGGTGAACACAGGATCTACCCAGTTCCAAGAGTTTTCTGCCGGAGTTGATCAAGGGGGTAAGATCAAATTCAGCATCGGAGTAAAAACCACAATTATCAAGGGCAATGTCATCTCTCAGGAGGCGATAGACTCCGACAACATGATCCATCGTGGCGGGATCGATGCTCCTGTCAATCAGGATGAGATGTTCAAACCACTTGTCGTATTCATCGATTTCAATCTTCAGGTCATGGTTATCCGAATTACTCTGGGCTCCAAGTTCTTCGACAAAAACCTTGAAGCGTAATCTTTGGGATGAAAGTATCTCTTCCCGTGAAGAGGCAATTTTCAACTCAAAATCGGACTCATTCAATGCCATGAAAAAATTCACCCTCCACAGTCTTTATTTCTGACTGCATATCCTCTCTGGTTTTGATTGGTCTCATTGGGATTCCCGATCAAAATATTCTTCCAGAGTAACTTCATTACCATTCAGGACAACTTTTCCAATGTTTTCAAAATTGACGGTAATTCTGTTTTCGATGATTGATTGAATCTGTCCGATGCCCCAGTCGGGTTGTGAAGGATTCTTGACGAGCAGACCAGGCTCAAGGAAGTTATTGGTCAAATTCACGACTTTCTACCTCATGCTTGATAGACCATTCTTGTAGCGAGTGATATTTTCCTGATAATGAAGTGCTGCTTTCATGAACTCCTTGTGTTCGTCATCAGAAATTGTCCGGACTAACCTTGCCGGAGTACCTATGAACAGGGAATTGTTAGGAATTGTCTTACCTTCGGGAACCAGGGATCCCGCACCAATAACGGAATTCCTGCCGATTGTTGCTCCATTCAGTATGGTTGCCCCCATGCCAATCAACGCACCATTTTCAATGATGCATCCATGTAGTAGAGCCTTGTGTCCAACCGTACAATTGGTACCTATTGTCAATGGGTAACCCATGTCGGTATGAAGTACACAACAATCCTGAATATTTGAACCCTTGCCAATGGTAATTGGCTCGTTATCCCCTCGCAATACCGAACCAAACCATATGGATACCCAGTCAGCAAGGATTACTTTCCCTATCAGTTTGGCACTATCGGCAATCCAGTACTTGCCCGATTCCGGCAAACTAGGTTCGATACCATCCAAGGCATAAAGTGTCATGAATTCTTATCCTTTAATTCATTATTCAGTTTGTCGATAAAATTCGCAAGACCTTTTCGTCGGGAGCGCTTCAACCTCTCGGCCGATACAATGGATTTGATTTGGTCCATGACCTCATCAACCTGAGTGTTGATCAAAACATACTGATAATCTTTCCAATGGCTGATTTCATCCTTGCATTTTTCCATCCGTCCCTTGATCATCGACCTGGAATCAGCCCCCCTAGATTCCAGCCGATTGTTGAGTTCCATGATGGAAGGAGGGAGAATGAATATTGACACCACATTATTTTTGTACTTGGAGTTTTTAATCTGCAGGCTCCCCTGCCAGTCAATATCAAAGACCACATCCAAGTTTTTCATCTGACAATCTTCTATAAACTTCAGAGGTGTTCCATAAAGGTTGCCGAATACTTCGGCATACTCGAGAAAGTCACCACTTTCTATTCGGCTCTCAAATTCCTCCCTGGCGATAAAGAAATATTCCTCGCCTTCATTTTCATTGTCCCTTGGAGGACGTGTGGTTGCCGAAATCGAGACCTGAATCTCGGGATCGTCCTTGGCAAGAAGCCTAGCAAGTGTGGATTTACCCGCTCCAGATGGAGAGGAAAGAATAATCAGCAATCGTTCGTCAAGAGTTTCATTCATTGAATTCTACAACCAATTCAAGTTTTTTTGTTTTCATTATATATTCACAAACCAACCAAATTATAAATACGGTCAGACAATGCAGGAAAAAGTTTTATCCATGGTTGATAGCTGCCTAAGAGCCGGAATCCGGAAAATCATACCAAATTCAGCCTGTTAAAATTTTTGTTGTTTGTTATTGCCATCCTTACCATTATTTCAGAGGAGTTCAAGCCAATTTGATAATCCTTCGTTTAAGATTTGAATTTATTCTTTCATGATCTCAGAACCAACCAGCAATTTTGAAACTCAACCTGATTTTGTTTTTGTTAATCCACAATTGGGTGAAAATATAGGGTCGGCTGCTCGTGGCATGCTTAATTTTGGTATTACAAAAATGGTTCTGGTATCACCGAGGGAAGGGTGGTTGTCATCACAGGCCATTGCCCGGGCAAGTGGTGCATCATCGTTATTGGACGAGGCTCGAATTTACCAGGATGTAGAAAGTGCCATTCAGAACTATTCTTATGTATTTGCAACCACAGCCCGTCGCAGGGGGTTGGTCAAAGAGGTTGTAACACCCGAGGTTGCCATGAACAAAACCATGCGATTGATGGACGAAGGAAATAAGGTGGCTTTTTTGTTTGGTCCCGAAAGGACAGGTTTGGAAAACAAGGATATTACCTTGGCCAATGAATATGTATTTATTCCGACCAATCCGGAATTCAGCTCACTGAATCTTGCCCATAGTGCAGTTCTGCTAGCCTATGTATGGCGTCAACAGAAATATCAATCCTCACAACCCTCAGCGGAGGATAAAGAATACTTGGCGTCGGTTGCTTCCAAAATGGTTTTGGCGAATTATTTTATACGTGATCTTGAGGGTACGGGTTATTTTGAACCGGAAAACAGGATTGATTCCATGAAGGAATACTTAAGAAACCTCATTTTAAGAATGGACATGACCGAAGGCGAAGTCAAAACCTTTCATCGAATACGAAAGGCACTTTCCGGTAATAATGAATAAATCCTGTTCGGATTTTCCATGGTAGTTTGGGTAAATTATGAAACAAAGTAGAAAATTGTTTGAAGAGGTTTCCGACTCAAAAACCGCTTCGGAAAAACAGTCTCAACCGGGACCCATTGAAAAACCTGGAAGTAATTTGGCCATACGCATATTCCTGGGTATTTTATTTGCCTTGGTCTTGGGTATGATCTTGTTGGGCGGGGCAACAAGGCAAACTGACTCCGGCTTGTCAATGACCGAGTGGCATCCGGTTACCGGTTTCATTCCACCACTATCCGAAGAAACCTGGAATGAGGAATTCCTGAAATATCAGGAAACATCAGAATACAAACTTATCAACAAGTCTATGCAGTTGGCTGATTTCAAGCAAATTTACTGGTGGGAATGGTGGCATAGGCAATTGGGAAGAATGTTGGGTCTAGTGTTTATTCTCGGTTTTGGCATCTTGGCGATTTCACGTAAAATTGATAAGAGCTGGGCCAAAAGGTTGCTGGTTTTGGGCGGGCTTGGACTCCTGCAGGGAGTTATCGGCTGGTGGATGGTCCGTAGCGGCTTGACCGGTAATGCTGTTGATGTTTCTTCCTACCGCCTTGCCATTCATCTGGTACTCTCATTTTTTATTCTTCTCCTTATTTCATGGCAATTCAGTTTAACCTATTATCAACCGCATGAACTCTATCAGGCTAGGCGTGTTCGTATCAGGGAAATAGAAAACCTGTCCCTGATATTTATCTGTCTCATATTCCTACAATCCATTTTGGGAGCATTGGTTGCAGGGATTGATGCTGGTTTGGGCTTTCCAACTTGGCCATTGATGAATGGCGAATTCTTACCCTCGAACAGTTTTGAATATACCCCATGGATATCGAACTTTCTGGAAAATCCAAGTCTAGTACACTTTAACCACCGAATGATGGCCTATCTGGTAATAATTCCAACGGTCTGGATCTGGCTTAAATGTCGAAAGTCACCCCATGCCCGGTTGAAACTACTGGGGAATGCCGGGGCAATTCTTGTTGTCATTCAGATTTGCCTTGGAATTTTGACTACGCTGTATTCAGTACCTTTCCTGCCAGCGTTGGGCCATCAGGTTACGGCAGTTCTTTTGATTGTATTGTATACCCAAATTCTGTTTCAGAGCAGATATCCGGGTCAAATAGATTTTAGAGGTTGAGATGGAACCTTTTTCCAGCCTGATGGCATATGTAAAAGATACACGATCCCTTGAATATCTGGCAGAAATCTTGGAATGGGATCAGGCTGCAAAAATGCCACATTCTGCAATTGAACAAAGGGCAGATAGTCTAGGTGCTTTGACAAATGTCATTCATGACAGGCATAAATCATCATTGATCGGTGATATGCTTGCCAAAATTGATACCGCCAAACTGAGTTTGGAGGATAAAGCCCAAATCAGGGAAATCAAGAGGTCATTTGAACGTGCCAACAAGATTCCATCAAAGTTGGAACGAGCCATCGAAGAAACTACTGCGAGGGCGAATATTGCATGGGAACAAGCGTTGAAAGCCAATGATTTTCAAAAGTTCAAACCGGAATTGGAAAAGGTAATCCAACTGAAACGGGAACAAGGTGATATCCTTTCTTCAGGAGGAAATCCCTACGATGGTCTTCTGGAAGATTATGAAGTAGGTATGACATCGGAAAATCTCGATGTATTTTTTGGGGAGTTGAAACCAAGACTGAACAAGCTCAGGAATCAAATTCTGGCAAGGGAAGAATTTCAGACACCTTCAGGAAAAAAGTATTCCGAAGAGGAACAGATCAAACTTGCTAAGGAACTTGCAAGGCTTTTTGGCTACGATTTTGAAAGGGGAAGAATAGATACAGTAACTCACCCCTTTTGTGTAGGTACTGGAAGTGATGTCAGATTGACCACGAGAATTGATGAGCAAGATCCCTTCAACTGTCTTTATTCAACAATTCACGAGGCGGGTCATGGATCGTATGAACAGAACATAGACAAGAAATTTTGCCTGACCCCGATAGGTAAGGGGGCTTCCTTTGGAGTTCATGAAAGCCAATCAAGGATCTGTGAGAACCAATTGGGACGAAGCCGGGAATTCGCAGGATGGCTGTATCAGAGAATGAGGGAAGTATTTGGAGAAATAGGACTTTCTTCAATAGACGAATTCTACCGTTGGATTAATCAGGTAAAGAAGGGGTACATCAGAACGGAGGCAGATGAAGTTCAATATAATTTACACATTATCTTGAGGTACGAACTTGAGAAACTTCTAATCACGGGATCACTTGATGTTGATGATCTGGAAGATGCTTGGAATCAGAAATTTCTGGAGTATTTCGGCTATCCTGTCAAATGTCCGAAAGATGGTGTCTTGCAAGATGTCCATTGGTCTCTAGGACTTTTTGGCTACTTTCCCACCTATGCCTTGGGAAACGTTTATGCTGGATGTCTCTATGATACCATGAATAAACAGATCGATGATTTGGGATCATCCTTGGCGAAAGGTAATACGACTTCTGCAACTAAATGGCTCAGGGAAAATATCCATCAATTCGGAGCCTTGCGAGAACCAAGGGAAACCATCGAATGGGCAACAGGTGCAACGATCAGTTCAACTTATCTTCTGGATTACCTGGAAAATAAATTTACCGAGATCTACTCGCTGTAATTCAACCCTTATTTCCAATCGGGTTTTCGCTTCTCCAGAAAAGCACTTATTCCTTCCCTGGTATCCCTGTAAAGCATATTGGTGACCATTACTTCACCGGCAAAATCATAAGCCTCATCCAAAGGCATTTGTGCTTGTTTGTAGAAGGCTTTTTTTCCAATTTTTACAGCCGCAGACAGTTTGGAGGAAATAAGAGTTGCCAATTCATTGACCTCTTCCTCAAGGGACTCATCTGATACAACCCTGTTTATCAATCCAAGGTTTTGTGCTTCTTCTGGTTTGATGATTTTACCCGATACCAGCAATTCAAAGGCATTCTTCAAATTTATGTTCCTGGTCAAGGCCACCATGGGAGTGGAGCAAAACAACCCGATATTAACACCGTTGACCCCAAATTTGGCAGATTCACCGGCTATGGCAAGGTCACAGGTTGCAACCAACTGACATCCTGCAGCCACAGCCGGGCCATTAACCTGTGCAATGACCGGTTGAGGAACTTCTTGTATTTTTTGCATTACCCTGGAACACATCTCGAAGATTTTCTGAAAATACTCCTGACCACCATCCGGAGCTTGTCGTCCCAAGGTTAGTTCCGACAAATCATGACCTGCACAAAAGGCTTTGCCCTTTCCTGTAAGTACGATACATTTAATAGATTCATCATTTTCAAGTTTGATCAACTGATCGTAAAGAGCCTCAAGCATTTTCTCTGACAATACATTCAACTTTTCTGGCTTGTTAAAGACCAGGTTAGCAATTTTGTTCTTATCATTTCGTAGTAAAATTTCTTCGTTCATTTCACTGTTCCTGTAATACCCATTCTCAAAAATCTATTTTCAATTCCTTATAAAGGTACTGTTTGTTGAAATATATTTTGATCACAAAATACTGATACCCGTTTTTGTTCTAGTTGAAAAAATAACAGAACAAAATAATCGATCCAAATCATTATTAGAGGGGTAAAATCCTAAATTAAGCATTTTATATTCAAAATGTTACCTGAGAGTTGGTTATTCAAAGGATATTTATGGAACGAAAAATGACTATAGAGGAGTTGGAGAATTTTCTTGAACGGGAATTTCCTCAAGCGGCTCCATTTTACAGCATCAAGAGTTTTGATGATGATGCCATGGTGGTCGAAATGGATACTTCAGATCGTCATTTGAGACCCGGCGGAACAGTTTCAGGGCCAACTTTGTTCACCTTGGCAGATGTTTCGGTTTATTTAATTGTACTTGCCTATATTGGTCCGAAGGCATTGGCGGTTACGACGAATTGTTCCATAGATTTCATGAGACGTCCATCCCCGGGCATCCTGAGTGCCAAAACCAGGTTATTGAAACTTGGGAGGAGGTTGGCTGTGGGTGAAGTATTGATATATTCTGAAGGGCAGAATAATCCGGTTGCCAGAGCTAGTCTTACCTACTCCATCCCGGATTGATTGGGGCGGGTGCCGTATTTTTATTCCAGAAAAAATATTTGGATGCAACTTGAAAAAACAGGCATTTACACCATCTTTCACATTCGTGTGTGTGGTAATGGGCTGAAACAACCTGAATAACGGCATAAGGCTCCTTCACTACGACTTCATTGATAGCAGAATATTTCTTTGTGATTTTCAAATGATTACTTATTCAACAACGCCCAAAGATATTGAAAAAAAGTGGATACTGATTGATGCTGAAGGACTTGTCCTAGGGCGTTTGGCAGCTTTCGTCGCAACCAGGCTGAGAGGAAAGCATTTGGCCAAATATTCCCCTCACATGGATACAGGTGACAATGTCATCATCATCAATGCCGACAAGGTTGAACTTACCGGGAATAAGTTAAAGGACAAGATTTATTATTGGCATACGGGTTATCCTGGTGGCATCAAATCACGAACCCCTGACCAAATACTCAAGGGACAGTTTCCTGAAAGGGTTGTATCAAAGGCCATCCAGAGAATGTTGCCGACCAATAAACTGTCCAGAAAATTAATGACAAATTTAAGGGTTTATGCTGGTTCAGAACATCCGCATGCAGCACAAAACCCAGAAATCATAGATTTGGGTTCAATGAACCGCAAAAATACTCGGAGTAAAGTTTGATGAACGAAGAAGAAACCAGTCCATTTGAAGCGCTTCAGGAACAGTCTGCTGAACCTGAAGGTGATTTGGCTCTCGCCGAGGAAGAAAAACGTGAGCCTATTAGAGACGACTTGGGTAGATCTTATGCTACCGGCAAGAGGAAGGATGCTGTCGCCCGGGTTTGGATCAAACCAGGCAAGGGAAAAATTGTCATCAACAAAAAAGACCTTGATACCTATTTTGTAAGGCCCGTTCTGAGAATGATAATTTTGCAGCCTTTCAAACTGTTCGATGCCGAAAATCAATTCGATGTTGTAGCAACTGTCAAGGGAGGTGGACTTTCTGGTCAAGCTGGTGCCTTAAGGCACGGTATATCCAAGGCGCTTCAATTTTATGAACCCGATTATCGCCCTGCTCTGAAAAGTTCCGGCTTTTTGACAAGAGATTCCAGAGTGGTTGAACGGAAAAAGTACGGCAAACGAAAAGCTAGAAGAAGTTTCCAGTTCTCCAAGCGTTAATTCCATTCTTTTCCATTTACCCGTTTGAAGCAAGCGCTTGAGTAAATTGAGGCTTGCTTTTTAGACTTCGCCGTTATCATCCTCGGTACAATCAAAACGCATTTGATCACTGCCAATCGTATTTTTGTCAGAAGAGGCCCTTCACAATTTTTAAGGGTATGATGGTTGGCAATCGCTAAATTCTTATCTGACTTTGGGGAGATATTTACTTGAGAATATTCTTGTATTTAATGATATTTTCGGGAGGTGCTGTACCACTCTTCTTTTTTGCTCTTTATTTTTCGAGCACAGGTTTTTACCCAGTTCATATTTTCAATTCATTGTTTGGCAATCCACTTACTAGTGGTTTTACATTGGATCTATTCCTATCGATTTTTGTATTTTTGGTTTGGACATTTGTTGAATTCAAAAACGATTTGAAAAAATGGTTAATTCTATTGTTGGCTAGCTGTTGTGTTGGACTGTCCCTATCCTTGCCCATTTACTTGCTGTTTAAGCATAATGCCAAGGAAGGTTATAATACTTCGGACTATTAGTTTAGCAAAATATTGAATTGTGACTGAGCAAATTTCTTCAAGTGGAATCTTCATTTAGGCTATATTTCTTCAAGAATTTCTGGATTTATACCAGACACAAATGGTTTGGGTGTTTGAAATCCAAGTCCTTCTGAATGCCTGTTAACAATTTCTTAATGTTGCAGTTTGGAGTTTTTGCTTGAAACTCTATATCCATAGAGTAGAAATTTCATAGCAAAGGCAGGTGGATTATTCCTATCGGGATTTTTGATTCTGGATTGGGTGGGCTGACAATTTTCGATTCCATTTCGAAACGCCACCCTGAAATCGGATTTGTGTATTACGGTGACAATCACAGGGCGCCATATGGGGTTCGAAGCCAGGATGAAATTTTTCAATTTACCTGCGATGGAGTCAATGAATTATGGAATGAAGGTTGCCAACTTGTAATTCTTGCCTGTAACACGGCATCAGCCGTATCATTAAGGAAACTGCAGGAAGAGATTGTATCCGGCAACAAGAGAGTTCTGGGAATATTTGTTCCGACAATTGAAACAATCATTGAAAGAAACTGGGGAGATAATTCGGCACCAAGAGAAACATCAGTCAATCGGGTTGCACTATTTGCCACACCGGCTACAGTTGCCTCACGGGCATTTCAGAGAGAACTTTCCTTCAGGGCAATAGGTGTGGATGTGGAATCCCAGCCTTGCGGGGGTCTTGTAGATGCCATTGAGGAGGGTGATATAATTCTTGCTGAAGCGATAGCAAAAAGTCATGCTGAAGCATTGCTCAGAAGAATGCCCAACCCACAGGTAGCCGTGCTCGGATGTACCCATTATCCAATTGTGCAGAAGGCATTTCAGGAGGTATTGGGGCAAGAGGTAAGGATTATTAATCAATCCGAGGTGGTTGCCGACAGTTTTGCGGATTACCTGCAAAGAAATAAATGGATTGAATATCAATACGGCGACAACAAGTTTATTACTTCTGGAAATCCCAGTTCAGTATCCAACAGGGCAACATTGTTTTTAAAGAGATCAATTAAGTTTACCTGATTGAAAAGAAGCAAGAAATTATGGTCATGAAAAAAATAGCTATTATTGGTGCGAGTGGTTATACCGGGCTCGAATTGGTAAGAATTACTCTTAACCATCCACATTTTGAAATTACCAATCTGGTGGCAGATAGTAATGCCGGTAAGGCTTATTCAGAAGTATATCCGAGTTTCGAGAATGTCGCCTTGCCTGATCTCATCTCCCTGGATGAACTAAATCCCGAAGAGTGTGATTTGATATTCTGTGGTCTTCCCCATACTACCAGTCAAAGGGTAATCAAGGACCTCTTCGGAAAAACCAGGATTGTTGATTTGTCTGCTGAT
Source organism: Paracoccaceae bacterium (assembly GCA_011523445.1). Classification (GTDB taxonomy): domain Bacteria; phylum Pseudomonadota; class Alphaproteobacteria; order Rhodobacterales; family Rhodobacteraceae; genus MPNP01. The sequence continues at coordinate 715 of WTGT01000284.1, read as the reverse complement.
TTCAGATTGCAAAGCATATCGGAATATCAAAAATGGTATGGCAATCAGCATTTGGCCCCTGATATTCAGGAAAAAGCTGTTTATGGGCTGACTGAATTCTACCGCAAGGAAATATCTTCAGCATATCTTGTAGCCTGTACCGGCTGTAATGCAGCTACAGGTCTGTATCCACTTATCCCATTATTGGAAAAGGGGGTTATATCATCAGAAGGGATTATCCTTGATTTAAAGGCAGGGGTATCCGGGGCAGGTAGGGCTGCAAAAGTCAACACCCTTTTTGCTGAATTATCCGAAGGGTGCCAACCTTATAACCCGGTTTACCATCGACACTTGGCTGAATTCGATCAGGAATTGACCAAGTTTGCCAACAAGCAGGTTGAAGTTTCATTTACTCCCCACCTGATTCCAATGAATCGAGGAGTTCTTGCCACGATTTATGTCGAAGGTAAGGTTGACGAGATATACCAGTCCCTAGTTGAAAGATATTCAGAAGAAAGGTTTATTCATGTATTGCCCATGGGGAAAATCCCTTCTACCAGACATGTAAGGGGATCAAATTTCGTATATCTGGGGGTTATGGAAGATCGAATTGCCGGCAAGGTAAAGTTGTTCTCCGTATTGGACAATCTTACCAAGGGATCTTCCGGGCAGGCCATTCAAAATGCCAATATCATGCTCGGGCTTGATGAAGGGATAGGATTGTCAATGATCCCCC
>WTGT01000319.1 GCA_011523445.1 Paracoccaceae bacterium | reverse complement strand
CTGTAATCGGGGATTGGATTTGAGTTAATAGTTTTGGGTTGGTATATATGAAAGCAGGGGAGCCAGGACCTCCATTCAAGTATTTATAGGTACACCCAACTGCAAAATCGATATCAGCCTTTTGAACATTCATTGGTACTGCCCCTACCGTATGAGCCAGATCCCAAATTGTGACAATTCCTTCTGATTTGGCCTAGGTTGTTAATTCAACCATATCCTGACGAGCACCAGTTTTATAATCAACTTCGGTAAGCAGCATCGTTGCTACCTGGTCATTCATTTCGTTGATGATTTCCTCTGGGTTAACCAATTTTACCTTATATCCCTGATTCAGGAAAGCAGTCAGACCTTCGGCAATGTAGATGTCCGAAGGAAAGTTGCTGTTATCTGTTAGGATGATTTTTCTTTTCGGGTTCAACTTCAGGGCAGCGCCCAAGGCCTGGAAAATTTTGATTGAAAGAGTATCTCCCATTATCGTAGTGTCTTTGGGAGCTCCGATGAACCTGCCAATCTTGTTTCCGATTTTTGCCGATAGGTTCATCCATCCCGCATTATTCCAGCCACCAATGATCATTTCTCCCCATTCAGCAGATAATTGGGAAGTCAATGCTGCGGGAAGGTCTCTGGGCAGGGGACCCAGAGAGTTTCCACAGAGATAGGTTAAGTCATCTGGAATATGGAAAAAATCTTTGGTCTGTTGGAAATCTACCATCTGGAATTCAATCAGTTTGTTTGATGGTTGAGAAGAGTGGTGCCTAGGGGCGGAATCGAACCACCGACACGAGGATTTTCAGTCCACTGCTCTACCCCTGAGCTACCTAGGCATCTTTCAAAATCAAACCTTGTAAACTAATCAAGCAAGAATGTCCATCAAGTAAACAGGATTTGTTCAACTGTCTGAAATTGGAGGTACATTTATTGCTTCGTTCTCACTTTCCAAGTCTTTATTTCCTGATAAAACATATTTTCCGTCCAACCAATTACCAAGATCAATATCTGCGCATCTTTTGGAACAGAAAGGTTGATATTCGGGGATGGAAAGTTTCTTGCAAATTGGACAGTTCATATATTCAAAATCTCACTAATCGGTAAGCGGTCTCTTTTTCTTTGAAGTTCGTAATTGCCAGATTTAGTCCAGCCAATCAACTTGGTAGGTACATCATCATTTTTAAATGCCCAGTTCAGTCTTTTTTCAACTTCATTCATGTCAGACTTGTTCATGGAAGGAAAGTCTATGGTAACCTTGCCCCCATAGCCACGCAACCTTAATTCCCTAGGAATAATTTCAGCTGCCTTCATTGAAATTCTTTTGGCGGATTGCTTTGAGTTGATTCCTCCACTGTTCACATCGATGACGATCATCGCATGGGTTTTTTCGATATAAAGACTGGCGTTATTTCCCAGTTCCACCTTCTCTCCCGTATTGTCAAAAATCAAGTCCCATAGCCCAAAATCATCAATTTGATCACCAACATCCTGAACAACGAAGTGTTGGTCTGAAAGCCAGTCCCTTTCTGCTCTTTCATGAACTGACGGACCTGAAGCTATCAGAATGGGTTTCGAGGGTTCTCGAATTTGTCTTATTTTTTCTAGGGAGATCAATAAACTCTCTATCTCCTGTTTTAAATTGTAATCACTTCTCTCGCAGGAAGTACGAATAATCACACCAGTATCATCTTGTTCCAAATTTGCATGGGCCAAGGCTTCTTCAACTTCGGTCAACAGTACCTTTCTTCTTTCAGGGTTGGATATTGCCTTGGAAATATTGATACCCGGAACCCCTCGAGTTAGTATGATTCCCTTCCCCTTGATTACAATTCGTGATTGAAGGGGAATTTGTTTATTCTGTTGTGGATAACCACTGACTTGGACAAGAATCATTTCACCTTCCTGCAGAGGAGGAGAGTTTCTGAGAAAACCGACCCTGCCTTCTGGAAGAGATATAAAATAACCCCCGGTTCCCTTTAGGGACTTTTGGACCTTGCCCCAAAAAATTGATTCGGGAATAAAATTGCCAATAGTGGAATCACTTAGAAACAAATCCTCCAGTCTACCTCTCCTCACCCAAGCGGATACCCTAATCCCTTCCTTGTTTTGGGCATGATAGAGATGGTCATTCATTTTAGGAACTTGCCTTTAACCCATATGAAAGCAACAGATTTCTTGTTTCGTATAAGGGCAATCCAACCACATTGGAATATGAACCACGAATCCAGGGAATGAACTGTTCTGCTTTCCCCTGAATACCATATCCACCTGCTTTTCCCTGCCAATTACCCGAGGCAATATAGTCCTCTATTTCTACTACCGTGAGATTTTTCATTCTTACAACGGTTTCAACTACCTTGCAGCTATTCCTATGTCCATTTCTTACGACCAGGCTCGAAATAACCCTGTGTCTTCTACCAGAAAGCAATAGAAGAATTTCCCTAGCGTGGCTGATTGAAGTCGGTTTTCCTATAATTCTACGACCTACTGCTACGATCGTATCTGCAGCCAACAGAACATCATTCTCGTCAAGTGAAAAGATCAAAGATTTTTCACTTGCCATGCGGGAGACATAATTTCGTGGTAATTCACCCTTCCTAGATACCTCGCAGATATCCGGATGTAGGACTTTGTGTGGGGAAAATCCCAGTCTGTTCAGTAGCTCCAAACGACGTGGGCTGGCCGAAGCCAGTATAAACCGTTTGGGCTTATTTGAAACGGTAGTTAATCCTGCCTTTGGTGAGATCATAGGGTGTCATCTCAACCTGAACCTTGTCACCGGCAAGGACCCTGATCCGGTTCTTTCTCATTTTTCCGGCAGTATGGGCAATAATCTTGTGCCCGTTATCCAATTCAACCCTGAATGTAGCATTGGGCAAAAGCTCAGTAACTACTCCAGGAAATTCCAACATTTCTTCCTTTGGCATCTAACCTCATATAGTAAATTAAACT
>WTGT01000220.1 GCA_011523445.1 Paracoccaceae bacterium | reverse complement strand
GCTATTAAGGCCGCTTCATTGACTAGATTAGCGAGATCGGCACCAGAAAAACCGGGGGTTCCTCGTGCGATGACCTTCAAATCCACATCTGCCCCCAAGGCAATCTTGCGGGCATGAACCTGAAGGATTTTTTCACGACCAATAATATCGGGTGGTGGAACCACAATCTGGCGGTCAAAACGGCCGGGACGCAAAAGTGCCTTGTCAAGGACATCCGGACGGTTGGTCGCAGCAATGATGACAACCCCGTCATTCATTTCAAAACCATCCATCTCGACAAGAAGCTGATTGAGGGTTTGTTCCCTTTCATCATTGCCACCACCAATTCCAATTCCCCGGGATCTTCCTACCGCATCGATTTCATCGATAAACACGATACAGGGAGCGTTTTTCTTGGCCTGCTGGAACATGTCCCTGACCCGGGATGCACCAACTCCCACGAACATTTCAACAAAATCGGAACCCGATATTGTATAAAAGGGAACATTCGCTTCGCCCGCAATGGCCTTGGCCAAAAGGGTTTTACCTGTTCCCGGTGGTCCGATCAACAAGGCGCCTTTTGGTATTTTTCCTCCCAAGCGTGAGAAGACAGACGGATTCTTGAGAAAATCTACAATTTCCTCGAGCTCTTCCTTGGCTTCATCAATGCCGGCAACATCCTGAAAGGTTACCTTGATATGGTCTTCAGTGAGAAGCCTGGCTCGGGATTTCCCATAGCCGAAAAGCCCTCCGGGTCCACCCTGCGACTGTTTCCTTTGCAGGTAAAGCATCAGGAGAAGAAGCAAAAAACCGATTATAAAGGGGCCCATAAAACCAATCTCCTGACTGACAATTCTCCTCTCAACCCCAAATCAAACCTCGGCTTCCGTCAGGTTTGGTTGACCTCGTGGCCGATTTCTTGAAGTGGTCGGAATGGTAAAGATGGGCTTGGTTGAATCATCCTTTGGGGTCTCTTCCTCGTCTTTCTTCAAGGATTCTCCTGCCAGTATCTTGGTAATATCAGATCCGGTGAGAGTCTCGTATTCAAGCAGACCTTGAGCCAACCTCTCCAGATCATTCCTTTTCTCGGTCAGGATTTTCTTTGCCGTTTCATAACCCTCGTCAACCAGCCTGCGCACTTCGGCATCAATTATATCCAATGTGTTCTGACTAGTTGAAACCTGTCCTGAATAAGGACCAAGAAAGGATTGTTGTTCATTGGCATAATCAATGTTACCCAGTTTATCCGACATTCCGAACTGGGTTACCATAGCCCTGGCTATCTGGGAGACCTGCTTGATATCCGAGGCAGCACCCGATGTAACGTTTTCCTCGCCAAATACCAGTTCCTCAGCGACCTTGCCGCCCATGGCCATGGCAATCTTTGATCTATATTTGGTAATATTGACTGACAGGTGATCCCTTTCCGGCAAAGACAAAACCAGTCCCAAAGCCCTACCCCTGGGAATGATCGTGGCCTTGTGGATTGGGTCGTGTTCCGGAACATTCAAGCCAACTATGGCATGCCCGGCTTCATGGTAGGCCGTAAGTTTCTTTTCATCTTCAGTCATGACCATTGAACGTCTCTCCGAACCCATCATGACCTTATCCTTGGAATTTTCAAAATCAATCATGGCTACGAACTTGCGACCGACCCGTGCTGCAAGCAGGGCAGCTTCATTAACCAGGTTGGCCAGATCGGCTCCGGAAAATCCTGGAGTTCCCCGGGCAATGATCCTGAAGTCTACATCCGGACCAAGGGTTACCTTTCGGGCATGGACCTCAAGGATTTTTTCCCGACCAATGATATCTGGATTAGGGACATGAACCTGACGGTCAAATCGACCTGGGCGTAAAAGAGCCGGGTCCAGCACATCGGGACGATTGGTTGCGGCAATGATTATAACACCTTCATTTGCTTCAAAACCATCCATTTCAACCAATAGCTGGTTCAGGGTTTGTTCACGTTCGTCATTTCCTCCACCGTAACCAACGCCTCGTGACCTGCCAACGGCATCTATCTCGTCAATGAATACTATACATGGCGAGTTTTTCTTGGATTGCTCGAACATGTCCCTGACCCGGGAAGCACCAACACCAACAAACATTTCGACAAAATCCGATCCTGAAATCGAAAAGAAGGGAACCCCCGCCTCGCCGGCAATTGCCCTCGCAAGAAGCGTCTTGCCGGTTCCCGGTGGACCAACCAATAAGGCACCCTTCGGAATTTTTCCGCCCAATTTGGAATATTTGGGTGGATCTCGCAGAAACTCCACAATCTCTTCCAATTCCTCCTTGGCTTCATCTATACCTGCAACATCCTTGAAGGTCACCTTGCCTTGGCGCTCGGTCAACAATTTTGCCTTGGATCGTCCAAAACCCATTGCCCCTCCTCGGCCACCACCTTGAATTCTGTTCATGAGGAATATCCAGAATCCAATCAACAAAAGGATCGGCAGGAACGGACCCAAAAATGCCATTAAGCCGCTTGGTTCTTGGGGTTGAGCTTCAATGTTTACCTTGTACTCAATTAGTAATGAAGTGATATCAAATCCTTGCGGAATAATTGTCTTGAACCGTTCACCGGTATCATGAAATGCAGTCAGTTTTTCCCCATCGATAACGACAGAAAGAACATTGTTCTGTTCAACTTCATTCAAAAACGAACTAAAGGAGATATTTCTTGATGTATTAACTGACTGTCCGTTTGTAAAAACATTGAACAGAGCAACTATCAAAACAATCAAAACAACCCAAAATAAAAGATTCTTTACATTCCCAAAAGGGTTATTCTTTTTGGACATATTTTCTTGATTTCCCAACGTAGAAAATGGTGACAGAGTAAGGTATTACCCCATATTAGAAAAGTATAATTTTCTGAACCGTTTTCAATTACCTTCCAAGAAAAGCAGTGATTCCCGCTAATTTTTTCCATTAGCTTTTCATTCAGCCTTCAAACAGATT
>WTGT01000103.1 GCA_011523445.1 Paracoccaceae bacterium | reverse complement strand
TGATAATGTTAAGAACAATCCCGCTGTAATGTCAAGGTCGGGTTTGTCGTACAAGAAACTTAGGTTTTACAGATTTTGGACTGCTCATCAGCATTTCAATTTCATCCAGATCTTCCATAAATTTCTGTTTGTTTACGCGGAGATACCTCCAGCAACTAAACTCCAATCTGCTCTTAACACTCGATATTTCGTTTCGTGCTTTTCTTAAAAAATACAAAGAATTGTCTATGTCACCAATTCCCCAATAAGCCAAAGTCATGCATTGGAAATGATTTGGACTATACATTTGTTCTTTATCGGCTTCATGGAGATCAACTACTTTTTGGAAATACCCATTTCTTTTTATCTTTGATTTTTCCCAATTTGCCATGGCTAAATTGAAATGGGATGCAAGCAATTCAAATTCATCCTGAGGGTTGCTTTCAATAATGAATTCAAAATTTGACCTTGCTTCATTACAATTACCCAAAGCCATTAATGATAACCCTAAATCAAATTTTATTGAATTTTCTGATATTTCCTTGGGTAATTTATCTGTATTAAGCAAATCTTTGCATAGATAAACTGAAATTTGGGATTGTTCTTTGGACTGGTTTTCCCCATCCACCAACCAATATTTTTCTTCTGGATTTAAGGATAGTACTGCAGGAGATTCAACTACTTCAACAGGTTTAAATTCTCCTAGATTGATTAATTGTCTGATAGCCTTTCTAATTATAAATGCTTCTTGAGATACTAAACTTGACTTCAAGATAGTTAATAGATCTTCTCGCGCTTTTTCTCTATTTCCCGCTTCTTCATGCAAACCAGAACGTTTAAAGTATGCTTTTGGCTTGGTGTATCCTTCTGTAATTGATTGATCGAACAAAGCTAATGCTTTTTCAGAGTCCCCCTGATAATCAAATAATTCACCTAGATTGTAAAGTACTTCTCCATTTTCTTTCTGTTTCTCCTCAATTTCTTTTAATCTCTTCTCAATTTCACGTTGTGTTTCAGCACCACGCCAAGAGTATGGCCTTCTATTTTCTTTTATAAAATGAATAGAGCCCTCAGGATCGGAAGAGTTATACATGGTAATTTCTGATATTAGTTTTCGATATTCATTCGCCAACCTACTTTTAGGCCTGGTTTTTAGGAAAAGCTCTTGATTCAATAGGGATAGACTATCGTATCTATGTACAATTAATGGTGCCTTTGTAATATTTAGCTTTCTTTGAAACTCCATTCTTTTTTTAGTTAAAATCTGATTTTCATCATCCAAATGGGGAACATTTGACATAACAAAATGTAATTTGATTTTTCTCCCATTTTGCTTTCGACTTTCAGCATTAATGCCTTCAACCACTTTGGTTAACCCTCTGAGATTTTGATCATTGGGAAAAAACAACATAACCACCGAGTCAGGTAATTGTCTTGTACAAATACCAGAAGTATCAGCATGTCCGGTTCGGGAATCGATCAAAACATAATCAGGGTTAAATTTTTGTCTCCATTGCTCCTTTAATTCTTCAAACAAAAGGTATCCATCTTTGTTTTCGTACAAACCTATCCAATCAATTAAATTAACTTTTGACTCATATGCTTTATTTCTGCCAGATGGCATTATCCAAATGGAGTTTTTTTCTTTATTTGATCGTGGAGACTTGTGAATATATTCCGAAGCATCTGGAGCTTTACCTGTTTCCAGATAACTTAAGACATAATCGACTAGCCCCCGGGGATTGCCTTTAGGTTTAAGTAAATCGAAAGTATCAAGACCTGGAGCTTCAAGATCAAAATCTACTACCAACACCTTTTTTCCCATTTGGGAAAGACCCACAGCAATATTAGCAAGGGCCATAGACCTGCCAACTCCTCCCTTGAATGAATAGAAAGTCGTTATATACATCGTTTAATGAATTTGTGGAGCTATATTAAACTCCTCACTCCTAATAATTATTTGATGATACTCCTGATCAGAACCCATGATGGAAGGAAATTTTTCAGTTAAGGAGAACTCATTATTCTTGGTTGATTTTGAATATCGTTCCTTAAGTATTTTCATATTGCTTGGAATAGTAAGAAGCCTCAGGAGATTATCTGTGGAAGGTGATTGAATACTTGCACCCCTTTCCCATCGATTCAAGGAGGCTATACCAAACTTGGTTACTTTGGCAAATCCTTCCTGTGTATAATTATATTTTTTTCTGATTTCCTTGATTTCGTTTGGGGTTAAAACTCCATGATGTCTACATATCGCCTCATGTTTAATCCTTTCACCTTCATTGTCGAGGAATTCGATATCACATGCTTCACAAGACATGACAGGAACTATGGCATTTATTTCAGTTACATCATCGCCAGAACCATAATTAAAGGTATAATCCACCCATTCTAACTTGATGTCATTACCACCGCACAATGGACAACCTAATTCAACATGTTCAAATGCTTCTTTATTACTGCTAAATTCTTTATCTTTCATATTTTCAATTCCAATCTGAATAGTGGAAACTCCTTCCGAAAACCATTTTTCCAAGTTCCAACTTAATATAGAGTTTGGGTTTGTTTGGTTCTAACTTCACCTCGATTTCATATCCTTTAGCCCCTGGAGGTTTCCTTAAAGTTTTTTCTTTAATTGGATGGTCATTCTCAAGTAATTCAATTATTAATTCCCAAGCAGAGGTTTCTGTGAACTCCGGAAAATAAATATCTCCGTTGGGATTTCTAACTTCATTGGGAGTCCATTTATGTGGTCGTTCCTTTGTAAATTTTACTCTTTTTTTACCCTGCTTGATCAGATTGATTAACTGGTTTCTTTTTGATTTATGTTGGGGCAACTTCACAAGCTTACTATTAATATTATCTTTTGATGGAAAATTGCAATATTTTTTCTTTATATAAATTTAATTAGTATAAATTCAATCATTTGATCATTATATAATAAACATTATTTTGCATATTGCACT
>WTGT01000303.1 GCA_011523445.1 Paracoccaceae bacterium | reverse complement strand
GAAATTTCGAGATGGATGTCAGAAACCCAACCAGACGATTTACTCAATTCGGATATCTTTTTTGATGGTTTTCCCGTTCATGGGGATTTCCAATTGGCCTATGAATTAAGGGGTAAGGCCATGGCAAGGGCCAGAAACAACAGACCTTATCTCAGCCTTTTGAAAAAAAGGGCAACCGATTACAAAATCCCGATGGGATTTTTTGGCAAGTGGAAACTGGAAAATGGTCGGATAGACCTCAAGAAAGGTGGCATCATGCCCATTTTTTCCACGGCCCGGGTCCTCTCACTCCAGCACGGTATCTTTGCCCGCTCAACCGCAGATCGACTTCTCAAATTCAGGGCCTTGAACCTGGTACCCGACAAGCTGGTTGATGATTTACTCGAGGCTCATGGATTGTTGCTGGCACTTATCCTGCAACAACAGTTGGATGACCTTGAAATGGGGATAAGTCCTACCAACAATGTGGCGGTCACCAGACTTGATGGTCTTGATCAACACAAACTGAGATGGGCCCTGGACAAGCTTGATACCCTCCCCAACCTACTGGGTGTTACTGTCTTGTAAACAAGATATTGTCGAAGGGAATTTGCCGTTAGGCAAATCGGAATTAATCTTCCGCCCTGGTTCGGTGCTTGATCGGTGCCCAGATTTTCTTGTTGGTTAGGTAAAGCAATATGGACAACAAGATGAGAAGGGACACTGATACGAATCCCATTTGCTTGCGGGCCATCATTTTAGGTTCGGCTGCCCAAACCAAGAATGCCGTTACATCTTCAGCCATTCCTTCAACCGTACTGGGCGTACCGTCGGCAAACTCAATCAAGTCGTCAACCAGTGGTGGAGCCATGTTGATATAGCCACCCGAAAAGGCCGTGTTCTCGTAAAGCAGATTGCCTGACTCTTCCTTTTCCTTACCCGTGTATCCTGTAAGCAGGGAATAGACGTATTCCGGTCCTCCGATTCCCTTGAACAATTGGGCCAAACCAGTTCCTTCCGGCCCATGGAAACCGGACCTTGCTTTGGTAATCAAAGAAAGATCGGGTGCCCCAACAGTATCATTGGCAGGAAAATTGTCAGTGGGCAAGGCTGATCTGAAATCTTCCAGTTCCTCGTCATAAATCTCGAAGTTACGGGCAAAGGTCTTGACGGCTGCCTCAGTGAGGTCAAGTCCACCCTTGTCACCCAACGTTCTGAAAGGTACATATTTCAAGCCATGGCAGGCGGCACAAACTTCCTGATATACAACCAAACCCCTTTGCAACTGTTCTGGTTCGAAAGTTCCAAATGGTCCTTCATAGGAAAAGGAAATATCTTCAATATGGCCCGAAGGTCCAGCGGCATGAACATTGCTGATGCCAAACAGAAGGCCAATCAAACCTGAAACAAGTAGTATTCTTCTCATAATTCAATCATTCTTTCGCGGATTCTGTTTCCGGTGTCTCGGGTTCCATTTCCGGATAATGCTGGTTGAAATCCTCCTCAATGGAAACCGGTCTTCGCGAGGGTGATTCCAAAATCCCCAAAAGGGGCAATACCACAATGAAAAACATAAACCAGTAAGTGGAACCGGCCAAGGCAATAATACTGTAGATTCCTTCAGCGGGTCGGCTTCCTGCCCAGGTAAGGACTATAAAATCAATGACCAGCAGCATAAACCACCATTTGAACATCGGCCGATACTTTCCTGATCGAATAATGGAGGTATCAAGCCATGGCAAAAGCACCAAAACCATTATTGACCCGAACATGGCCATAACACCAAAAAACTTGGCGTCGATGATACCACCCGTTACAAAACTGACCAATTGTACAACCCATACATCAGAGGTAAAGGCCCTGAGGATTGCATAGAAAGGAAGGAAGTACCATTCCGGAACGATGTGTTCCGGAGTAACAAGTGGATTGGCCTCAATATAATTGTCGGGATGTCCCAGATAATTTGGCATGAATCCGACAATGGCGAAGAAAACCACCAGTATGACAGCCAAGGCAAAAAAGTCCTTGATGACAAAATAAGGCCAAAATGGAACGGTATCCTTTTTTGCTTCCTCCTTGGAAGTTCGACGGACTTCTATCCCCGAAGGATTATTGTTCCCTGTCGTATGGAAGGCCCAGATGTGGACCACAACCAATCCGGCGATGACAAAGGGCAAAAGGTAATGAAGCGAAAAAAACCTGTTGAGTGTTGCGTTATCGACAGCCGGGCCACCCAACAACCAGGTTTGGATTGATTCACCAATACCTGGAATGGCTCCAAACAATCCCGAGATAACCGTTGCTGCCCAGAACGACATTTGGCCCCATGGCAATACATATCCCATGAAGGCTGTTCCCATCATCGCCAGGAATATAAATATTCCGATTATCCAGGTAATCTCCCTGGGTGCCTTGTAGGAACCATAGTATATGCTTCGGAAGATATGGAAATAGGCAGCCAGGAAAAACAGCGATGCCCCATTTTGGTGCAAATACCGAAGTGCCCATCCGGAATTCACATTCCTCATGATATGTTCAACACTGGCGAAGGCCAGATCGACATGAGGCGTATAATGCATCGCGAGGACAATGCCTGTAACTATTTGATGAACCAGGCTGAATGTAAGAACAATTCCCCAGATCCACATCCAATTCAGGTTCTTGGGAGTTGGTATCATCAATGTATCGTAAACTATCGAAACCACAGGCAAGCGTCTGTGCAACCATTTTTCGATGGACGTTTTTGGTTCGTAATGATCGTGAGGTATACCCGACATAATAAATTACCTAGCCAAGTTTGATTGTTGTTTCGTTTACAAAGGTTGCTATGGGAACCAGAAGATTTTCCGGTGCGGGTCCTTTTCTTATTCTTCCGGAGGTATCATAGTGGGAACCGTGACAAGGACAGAACCATCCTCCGAACTCACCTGCTCCATCTCCAAGCGGAACACACCCCAGATGGGTACAAACCCCCATCATTACCAGCCAGGTTCCTTCTTCATCCAGGGAGCGATTCTGATCAAGGGCAATTGTTTCTCTATCCAGATTGTCGTTTCTGGCTTCACGGTCCAGCAGTTCCTCAATATCGACACTACGAGCAGCTTCTATTTCCTCGCTTGTACGTCTTCGGATAAATACCGGTTTGCCCAGCCATTTTACGGTAATTTGAGTTCCAGGTTCAACTCCAGAGACATCTACTTCAATTGAGGAAAGGGCTTGGACATCGGCACTGGGATTCATCTGATCGATCAGCGGCCATACGGCTGCTCCCCCTGCCACGGCACCAGTCCCGGCCGTTGCATAATACAGAAAATCCCTTCTGGTTGCCTTTGGATTGGTTGTATCAGTCAAACAGACTTCTCCTATAACTCTCATCTTTGTTTTCTGACATGATTTGGGTCAGAACCAATTAATTCAATTCGATCAAATTTGAAATACCTAAATCGCAAATTCGTTTTTATATAGAAAAAATCGAGTGGTTTTTCACTATAAAACTTTGTTCGAAATTTTAACTTCCATATTTAAACGAACTCAAAATACTTTCAATAGTCATCATCAGGAAGTGCCAAACAAAAAAATAAATAAAATATGTTGAAAAAAATATTGTTTGTTATAGTATAAGAGCGGGTTGTCAGCACCACTGTTTATGTTTGGGGTTTAACATTAGAATCCTCGCCTGTGCATGGTTCGAGGTGGCGAGGATCGGGTGTTGACAACCACCCTTCAAAATTTATGGAAATATAAACAGGGGCACCCGATAGGGATTGTTTCTAATGCAACCATACCGACAAGACAACCACAGCGGTTTTTCCATTTGGCTCTTGCACCTAGTCCACCAGTTGAGATAATTGTAACTTGATGTGGTATATTAAGCTACCGAATACTGTGGAATTTATTCCCTGGGAAGTTTACCATTCATTGATAAAATTCTTTTATTTTAGGAAAACCATGCATTATCAAGTTCATGAAGCCAAAAACCAGTTGTCGAAACTCATTAACGCAGCTCTGAGGGGTGAAGAGGTGATCATTACCAAGTGGGGCCATCCTGTTGTACGATTGGTTCCTATGCCACAAAAGAGCCAACTGTTTGGCTTGCTTGAAGGCAAAATTTCTGCCCCAGATGATCTTTTTAAACCAATGTCCGACGAGGAAGATCTCAAACTTTGGGAAAGTGACTAATCCCTTCCCCAGAAGTTTTTTTGAAAGCACAAGTTTAAATCTGATACTTGAAACCTTGGACAGGATGGTTTGTAGGGAATTTTTCAAAACGGTTTAGTTCTGAATTTTACCCCTTACAAATGGCTTATGCCGGCTTGGTGGCAGTCATGCTTGGACGGTGGCTGATTTCTTCACTCCATTCATTCAGTTTGGGATGTCCGCTTCTCCAAGTTCGGTCCGGGTGACGAAAATCCAAATAGTCCAAGGCACTTCCGAGTGCAATATGAGCAATATTGAATGATGAACTCAAAAATTCCTGGCCATTACTTTCCAGAGCATCAAGTGACCTATTGATTTTCATCCATTGACCATCCATCCAGACTTTCGACTGTTTATCTTCACTTCTGACACGTTTTTCGTAGGTCATCAGAACAGCGGCATCCATAATGCCATCAGCTAGAGCTTCCATTTTCAGGGTTTCAAATAATGTGGAAGAGGGATACAAACCGCCATCATAATGGTGATCAATAAACTGAGTAATCACACGGCTGTCATACAATGTGCCAAACGGAGTATCCACTAGCGTTGGAAGTTTGCCAAGAGGATTTTCCGTGATTGGAATGTCACCGCTATCTACAGGATTGCCAATTACATTGATTACTTCAACATCATCGATGGCATTGACTTCCCAAAATCCAACGATGGCTTTCCTAGCGAAGGGTGAAGCCGGATTACTGTAAAGTTTCATATTGATCTCCTAATATTATACTGATGGGTGATGGCCAACCAGGTTTCCATCCTCGAAACCTGTTATGGTCAGTGGTATTATTGATCCTGGTATCTCCTTGTTGGGTAATTTCACTACCGAATATTGACCGGTACGCCCTGTCAAGGGAGATTCCACTAATGTATCAAAAGTTCGGCCAACCTGTTCCTCAAGGTGAATATCAACTCTTCGTTTTCCAGATTCCCTCAATTGGAAAGCCCTTTCACGAATGGTTTTGTCATTGACCTGCGGCATTCTGGCTGCAGGTGTACCCTCCCTTGGACTATAGGGAAAGATATGCAACCAGGTTAACTGACAATCATCGAGGATATTCAGGGTATTTTTGAACATTTCGTCAGACTCGGTAGGAAAGCCTGCTATCAGATCTGCCCCAAAAGTCATTTCGGGTCTCAGTTGCTTGATCTTATTGCAAAATTCAATCGCCTCTTCCCTAGTATGTCGGCGTTTCATCCTTTTGAGAATCATGTTGTCACCTGCTTGCAGCGACAAGTGCAGATGAGGCATCAATCTTTCATTGTTTGAAACCACCTCAATGAATTCCTCATCGATCTCGGCCGGATCAACCGAGGAAATTCTCAATCTTGGCAGCTCCGGTACAAGTTTCAGGATTCTGGCAACAAGGTTTCCTATGCCCGGTTTTCCCACAAGGTCCCCACCCCAACTGGTTAGATCTACCCCAGTCAGGACAACTTCATTATAACCGGCCTGAACCAAATCACGTATCTGGTTGACAATTACCCCTGCTGGTACTGAGCGGGAATTTCCACGCCCATAGGGTATGATACAAAAGGTACAACGGTGATCACAACCATTCTGAATCTGCAGATAAGCAACCGCACGAGCCCCAAACCCCTTGGCCAGATGGGGTGTTATTTCCTTGACCTGCATAATGTCTTCAACCAGAATATTCGTTTGGTTTTCAACATTCGAAAATTCGGGATCAGCCAATTTTTTCCAAAGTCTGGCTTCCAGTTTGGAATCATTACCTATTACCCAGTCAACACCCTCAATCCTGCTGAAGGAATGGGGATCAATTTGGGCAGCACATCCGGTTACAACTATTTTTGCATCTGGCCATTTTAATCTGGATTTGCGGACTAGCTGCCGGGACTTTCTGACTGCCTCCTTGGTGACTGCACAGGTGTTTATTATGACCGTATTGGTAAGGTTGGCATCCTCTGCCAATCCTTCCATTACCGAAGATTCATAAGCATTCAGCCGACAGCCGAGAGTTTCTGTCTTGATCTGGTCAGGAAGCAAGGATGTTCTCCTGAAACTCACGGGATAATGTACCATTAAACACATGGGAGGTAGGACCGGTCATCCAGACGCCATCATCCGACCATTCAATGTTCAAACATCCTCCATCAGCCTGGACATCAACCTTACTGGAGGTTAACCCCCTTCTAATTGAAGCAATTACGGCTGCACAAGTTCCGGAACCAGAGGCCAATGTAATTCCTGCTCCCCTTTCCCAAATTCTGACCCTGATTTCCGATTGTGACCTTATGGAAACGAATTCAACATTGGTACGTTTTGGAAACAGGGGGTGATGCTCAATTCGTGGACCAATGTCCGCAAGGTCAACCGCTTCTGCATTACCCACAAAAAAGACACAATGTGGATTCCCCATTCCAACCGCACAGGGATTTCCCTCTATGGGGAGTTCCAAGGTGTTCATTTCTTCAGCCAAAGGAATTTCATGCCAATCAAGCAAGGGGATGCCCATATTTACCCTGCTCCAACCGTTTCCTGCGTCATGACAGTCCAAAATGCCCCCATCGGTTTCAAGTTGCACCATTGGGATATTTTCCTGATCCATGAAATACCTTCCCAAACATCTAGTTGCATTTCCACAGGTTGCGGAAGGACTACCATCAGAATTGAAGAAAACCAACCTGGCATGAGCCACATCACTCTCTTCAATCAAGACCAATTGATCATACCCGATTCCAAAACGACGGTCAGAAAGAGTTTCAGCAACAATTGATCCCACAGGTAAAGGCCTACCTCTGGTATCAATAACTACAAAGTCGTTACCCAGACCATGCATTTTCATAAATTCTATGGGTAAATTCTGATTTTTCATGGTAATTTCAAAATTCTTCTTAAAATTTGAACTTCTACATCCTAAATACTTGGAAAAGAGCGAAACTTAACTATTGATATTCCTCTCAATTTAGTGGGCCCGTAGCTCAGCTGGTAGAGCAACTGACTTTTAATCAGTGGGTCACAGGTTCGAATCCTGTCGGGCTCACCAACAATTTATCTTCCCATAATCTAGTCCAATAACTAGCTTTTTCGAGTGCCTCGGGGAAATATCAGCTATTGAATTCGGTTTCCTGTGTTATCAGGAAAAGCATTTCTCCCCTGTTGACCATCCCCCGATTCAAGTGAGCTAGAACAAATCCCGAATTTGGGAACCTTATTGTTACTGATGCTCTTTCTGGTTCTTCAAGCCAATGAAAATATCCGGCAACGTCACCCTGTTGCACATAACTTCCGGCCTTGCAATCTCGATCGAAAAGTCCTCTGCCCGGGGCAAATATGCATTGGTTCAAATCTTCCGTATAAACGGTCCTTGCTATCCTGGTGCCTTGAACCAATTCCTCTTCAAACGGATTAGGATAAACTTCCAATTGGGCCAGACATCGATATAGGCCCTCTTCAGATGCCCTGGTCAACTCTGGTGAACTTCCCCCTCCCCCACCCAATTCAGCAGCAATCATGGGTACCGCATTGCGAGCTGCTGCAGAATTTACGGATCGATCATCATTATACTCTCCCAATTTCCACAAGGTTGGTAAACCGAATTCCTCGGCCAGCTCAAGGCTTGCTTTCATGACCTCCCGGTTGGCGACTTCGGTGACAAGGGTACACGGAGTAAAGTAAGATGCTTTACCTCCTGAATGCAGGTCAATTACAGCATCACAGTTGGGAATTACGACTGATTCAATATGACAGCTTATCAACTCTGTTGGTGTTCCCTGCGCGTTACCCGGAAAGGACCTGTTCATATTTTTTCCATCCAGAGGAGAGTTTCTTTCGGAAACGGATACCGCTGGTCGATTTAGAGCTGGTATTATCATGATTTTACCCGAGACTTTCTCAGGATCAATATTCTGAATGAGCCTCATCAGGGAGGATGGTCCTTCGAATTCATCACCATGCACTCCTCCCAGAAGCAATACATTAGGTCCCTGGCCCTTGCGAAAATAAATCAAGGGAACAGCATGGTATCCCAATGGCACCAAATTATCCGACCATTGGACTCTCAGGTCCCCAACCTGCTTGCCTTCCTTTTCCCAATCAATTGAAGATGACACAAATTTTGTTGACATGTGATGATCCTACAACAAGCATAAACATATAATCCAAGTATAAACTAAGAGCCTGTTCCAAAAGTCCAATTATGTTGTAAATTCCATAAAATTCCAGACATAAAACCATTATTGAGTTCAAAATCAGTTTTAATTTATAGGGCAAACAGCATCATTTTATTACTTTTGTGATTTATGATTCAGGCTTTAAAACCTTGAGGATTCCACCTGCCCGATAGGGATCGTTCAAGGGAGCTTATTTCATTGCCATCCTATTGGTTATTCCTCAGTGTATTCCATGTAATGGTAAAACAAAATGTCCTAATACTCATGATTAAAATTACCGTTGATTAACGGCATGTCTAAAAGCTTCCGTGTCCTTGCTCAGAGGTTGATTCGGCTAGCCGTCCGTCTACAGTCCTGATCACATGTGACATGTATTCGGGCCGATCAATGGTTCGGGTTATGACGTCAAGTGGGAGGAATCGTGCCATCTCTTCCCTGAAACGTGTTTGGGTTTCGGCTTGTTGAAGTATTTGTCGCATGGCTTTCACCCGTTCTCCAAAGTCTTCTATTCCGAATTCTCCGATTCTTCCGGTGATCCATTCATGATTGGTTTGAATCCCTCGTCGGTCTAGCCAAGCTATATCCCAAATATCACGGAAACGAATCCTGTTCCGGTTGACGGCAACCGGTAGGGACACGATCTTGTTGGCCATGATCTCTTCTTGACTCATGGCCGGTACAAGTAAATCATCGAATCCGCTTGGCAGAACCGCATAGTTAGGCCTTAATGAATGTAGGTCCCTGCTTCTGGATTCCATTGTGGCAATGTCGATCTTGATCCTCTGGCGTGGCAGGTGCTTCTGCTGGGGATTGGTAACGACTGAAATTTGCCAAGTATCAACCGCCACTGCAGGACCTTCCTTTTTTCGGGGTTTCGGTTCCTTGACAGTAACCTCCAGACCATACCGACGTGTCAAATGCGTCCGGAGGACCTCCGAAATCCCGTCCACATCCTTACGGGTAAAATCGGGACCACCGGCAAAATCCAGATCCTCGCTCAATCGGTTGGCACCGAAACAGAGGCGCAATGCCGTGCCACCATGAAAAGTCAATTGATCGAGAAACCCCTTCCTATCCAATGCCCACAGGATCTCGTAATGGATCAGTTCCTTGATCACCACTGATTCCAATGCCTGCAATTCGGGTTTTTGAACCCAGACCTGCTCCAGCATGTTCTGTAAATCAATTCTGGCCTGCATCGGCAAGGACCTCCTTCAATTCCTCCTCGTCAATCAGGTGGACGTTCCGCCCAACCCGTCGCAGATCCCTGACAGCTGCCCCCGGCGTTGCCAGGCGTAGCGGGTGACCAACATCCCTGGTATGGGCAAGGATATGGTCGCCGCTTCTTTTGGTGTGGATGAATTCAATCCTTCCAAGGGTTGTGTCAAAGACTCCGGAACGGCCCGTTGTCATCACGGTAATGCCGGCCAACGGGACCTGGGAGATGATTCCGTAAACTGACAAAGCCGACTCCAAGCTGAGATAGTTGTAATGTCCCCGGCGAAGGGTGACAGCAATCCGCTCAAGCAGATGCTGTCCAGGATCTCCCGACAGTTTGTACATGTAAACCCCCCGTGCCACCCGTTGCAGAAAACCAGTGGTCGTCAACCGCTCAAGACCAGCCTTGAACGTTACATCACTATCCCCCGGGAAAAGCTTCCGCAGGTCATTGCGGGTGTAGACAAAGCGACCTCTCCGACTCCATCGGTCAAGGGTTTTGAGTGCTTCTTCAAGGCGCATGATATCTAAGTCCATTAATTTACACTTAAGATACAATCATATGGTATTTGTGTAAACTTATTCAAGGTTTTCCTGTCTCTCTTTCCTTTGATATCCTTTAAAACTACTTCATCTGCAAACTCATGCATGGGCTGACGAAGACATGTACCTGCTACGAACCCGCAATTCCTTACCAAAACTGCTACCCTGTAAAAGTAACGAGAGAGAAAGGATGGTTAGCAAGCAGCCATTCGCTATTTCTTGGGTTCGCAATTGTAGCTCAAAGCCGTTTAAAACAGAAACTCAACAGATGGCAATTACGATCTTATTTTAGGTTAGGGAATAAATTAAAATAAGAATCCTGTTAATTCAAAAAGTGAAATAAAATACTTCTTACAAAAACCCATATTGGACAATTGAATTTCTAAATGGCTTATACTTTTACAACCGTGTAAATAAACACAAGATCCCAATTTTTCTAATCCAGATGACATTCGAAGAAGCACAGTCATATTTTAGCTTTAAAGAAACAGTAACATGTTTGGAAGAACTTGATACCCCCATACCGGTTATTGATCTGGAGATAGTGCTTCAAAACCTGATCAGTGTTCAAAGGTATTTTGATAATTTGGGAATTGCTTTTCGGCCACATGTCAAAACCCACAAAATGGTACCATTCGCCAAAATCCAACTGCATTTGGGTGCTTGTGGAATTACTGTCCAAAAGTTGGGTGAAGCAGAAATCATGGCAGAAGCAGGCATTGGTGATATTTTGATTGCCTATAACATTATCGGTCAACGAAAACTGACTAGATTGATCAATCTGGCCAGACAGACAAAACTTACCTTGGTTGCCGATAATGAATTTTGTATCACCCAATTGAATACGGCTGCGGCAAACAACAACATCAACCTGGATTTGCTAATCGAATGTGATACTGGTTTCAAACGAAACGGTCTTGCCAATCCCGAACAGGTATTGCAATTGGCCCAAACCATTGTTTCAAGTTCGAATTTACGTTTCAAGGGTCTTATGACCTATCCACCGTCAGGTGCAAGGAAAGAGGTTTCTGCTCTGTTGTCTAACTTGCGAATGGTGCTTGAGGGTAATGGCATTCCAGTGCAAACCATATCTTCAGGAGGTACCAAGGATCTCTTTTTGGAAGAGGGGTTGGAGGGGATAACCGAATACCGGGCTGGAACCTATATTTTCAATGATCGTATAATGTTGGAAAAGGGTAGTTGCCAACTTCGGAATTGCGCAGCGAGGGTATTAACCACCGTAGTTTCAAAACCCACAGAAGACAGGATAATTCTGGATGCGGGCTCAAAGGCCCTGACAAGTGACCTTAACGGCTTGATTGGTTATGGAATAGACCCAGGTTCTCAGGCGAAGGTACGAAAACTGAGTGAGGAACATGGTCAGTTGGAGGTGACGGGTGAACCATCACCGAATGTTGGTGATCTTGTAGAGATACTCCCAAACCATATTTGTCCCGTTATTAATCTATACGATTACATAGCCCTGAAATCAGGGGACAAGATATTGGGGCTCGTCAAGGTTGACGCCAGGGGTCGTGTTAGTTGATTTTGGTTTTACTCAGGAAAAATCTGATTGCAACAATCTGCCCGCATCGGAAACTCCGATACTGCCGGAGTTTAAAACCTCCTTGCCATTAACCCAAACCGCATTGATTCCCTCACTTGGGACCTTGGGGTTATCGTAATCTGCTTTGTCGATGATGGTCTTTGGGTCAAAAATTACCAAATCTGCAAAATGGTCTGGAGCTATCCTTCCCCGCTTGCCCAATCCAAATACCTTCGCTGGCAAACCGGTCATTTTGTTTATTGCTTCAGACATGGTCAACAAACCAAGTTCCCTTGCATAATGACCAATTATTCTTGGAAAGGTACCCCAGAGACGTGGATGTGGATGTTCGTCTTCGGGAATACCATCTGATCCAATTATTGCTATATTAGATTTCAACAGCCTCTGAACATCTTCTTCATGCATCTGGAAATATATGGCACCAGCAGGCTTTAGCCGTCTTGCAGCTTCCTTGCAGGAAACTTCCCACTCCCTTGCTATGTCACCCAATTCCTGACCCGTTCTTTCAGGATGTGTTTTTGACCAAGTAACCATAATCCTTGTTTCCTCACTTACCTGATCCTCTTGCAAGATTGTGGAACCGGCCGTATAGGGATAAATATCAAAGTTCAGTGGTAACGATGGACGATGCTCTTCCAGTAATTGCAGGGTTTCCCGGGTTCGACCCCAGTTTTGGCGACCGGTACATTTATGATGGGATATGAGAAGGGGAACACCTGCCTTTTTAGCCGTCGAAAGAGACTCATCAATACTTTTTATTACATCATCCCCTTCATCCCTCATATGAGTGGTATAAATGCCTCCATGTTTTTTCATGGCACTTGCAACCCCTACAACCTCTTTCTCACTTGCCGCTTTGTTTGGAGGGTAAAACAGTCCTGT
>WTGT01000298.1 GCA_011523445.1 Paracoccaceae bacterium | reverse complement strand
GCTGTAGGTGCCTGATCATAATCAAGTTTCCAGATAATGGCTTCAACCAGCGCTTCAAAGGAAGCTTCAATTATATTAGGTGAAACGCCCGCTGTAGCCCAAGTTAAGCCGTCAGAATTGGTACATTCAATGACGACCCTGGTAACGGCCGAAGTACCAGCTCCACGAATTCTTACCTTGAAATCCACAAGTTTCATATCGGAGATGTATTTCTGATATGGACCAAGGTCTCTCTGCAAAGCCTTGGACAGGGCATGAACAGGTCCGCTATCCAAATTGTCGGTCAATCCTTCAGATACGGAAATCTTCCTCTCATTGCCGATTTTGATTACGACAACCGCTTCGGATTCACTTTTGGATATATTATCATTGAAATGATGGGATTCCACATTGACCCTAAATCTTTGAACCGTGAAATAATTTGAAAGCGTTCCCAGCATCCTTTTTACCAGCAACTGACAGGATTCCGGAGCGACATCATAGGTATATCCCTTGTCTTCTCGTAGTTTGATCTCCTCGACAATTCTCACGAGGGTATCATCATCAACTGTTTTCAAATCCACTCCCAATTCCTTCAGCCATGCTCTCAAATGTGATCTGCCGGCTTGATTTGATAGTGGAATTACCCTCTTGTTGCCAACATCTTCTGGGTCCACATGTTCATAGGTTGAAGGTTCCCTTAAAACTCCCGAACCATGCAAACCAGCCTTATGTGCAAAGGCAGATGTGCCGACATAGGCAGCGTTCTTACTGGGGATTCTATCCAGAATATCATCAAGGAGTCTCGAGAGATGTGTCAACTTCTGGAGTTTGTCCAAGGTAACACCTGTATCATAAAGAGATCTGTAGGGTTCCTTGAGCCTGAGATTGCCTATGATGGTTATCAAATTGGCATTACCACATCGTTCGCCGATACCATTGATGGTTCCCTGAATATGCCTGGCACCGGCATCTATTGCTGCAAGGGAACCCGCAACGGCATTTTCGGTATCGTTGTGCGTGTGAATTCCCAACCTGTCACCAGGAATGCCGTATTCGATTACAGCCTTGGTTGCGGTACCAATGTCCTTGGGAAGAGTACCACCGTTTGTATCACATAATACAACCCATCTTGCTCCAGCCAAATAGGCTTCCTTGACGCAATCAAGGGCATATTTTTCATCGGAAAAATAGCCATCGAAGAAATGTTCGGCATCAAAAATGACTTCCTTACCCTTGGCAACAAGGTGCTTAATTGATTGTCTGATATTGTCGAAGTTTTGTTCAAGGGTTATGCCAAGTGCTTTTTGTACATGAAACACATGGGTCTTTCCCACAATACAAACTGTTTTCGTATTTGAGTTGACCAAACTGGCCAGATTTACATCATTATCTGCTGAATGATCTGCCCGCTTGGTCATTCCGAAGGCAGTGATTTGGGCATCTCTGGTTTTTGGCAGGTTCTCGAAATACTGTCGATCGGTTTCATTTGCACCGGTAAAACCTCCCTCGATGTAATCAATGCCAATATCATCAAGCTCCCTAGTTAGTTTTAACTTGTCCTCAAGCCCGAACAAAACCCCCAAGGTCTGTGCTCCATCTCGGAGGGTGGTGTCATACAAATATATTCTTTCCTTACTCATAATTTTACCTTCTCATTGGAGAGGAACTAAATCCCATCCTCATACCTGCTTTTCAATGATTCCAGCATTTCTGGATTGAAATTATTACCCAATTGCCACTTTGGTAACTCACCTCCCGACCGGTCTTGCAAAAGTACTCCAGCTTCACTTAGAGAGTTCCTGATTTCATCGGCTTTGATGAAATCCCGCGTTTTTCTACACTCTTCCCTGTACTCAAGTATTTGTACAAGACAATCGGTGAATTCCTTGGTATCAAAACTCGAATTGCCCAGAGCATTTATCTCCTTTTCACAAAGGCTTTCCAAACCCAAAAGGCTTAGCGATCCAAAAAGGGAATCCAATTCCTCCTTTCTGGCCAATTCATGAAGTTTTGACAATCCCTTGGGAATATTGAAATCGTTACAAACCGCTTCCATGAAATCCGGGTCCATCTTGGGTTCCAGATCACTTGTCGCTGATAGAATCCTTCGCCATCGGGCAACTATTTCGGTCGCTTCATGAACCTTGCTGTCTGTCCAGTCAATTTCTGAACGATAGTGGGTTCCCAGCATTACCAACCGGATGACTTCTCCCGAAATACCCTTATCCATCAGATCCTTGATGGTAAAGAAATTCCCCAGGCTTTTTGCCATTTTCTGGCCATTTACCCTGATCATGCCATTGTGCATCCAATATCTGGCGAATTCCTCTTCAGGATATATGGCATTGCTTTGCGCCAACTCATTTTCATGATGCGGAAAACAAAGGTCGGAACCACCACCATGGAGATCAAAAGTGGACCCAAGCAATTCCGAACTCATGGCTGAACATTCGATGTGCCATCCGGGTCTTCCCCTTCCCCAGGGGCTTGTCCAACCGGGAAGATCATCACTTGATGGTTTCCAAAGGACAAAATCCAAATCGTTTTTCTTGTATGGAGCAACTTCAACTCTTGCTCCTGCCCTCATGGTTTCCAGATTTCTTCTGGCTAGACATCCGTATTGAGGTGAGGAAGAAACATCAAAAAGAACATGTCCCTCGACCACATACCCGTTTCCATTGGATAATATATCCTTGATCATGGAAATCATTTGTGGAATATAATCAGTTGCCCTAGGCTCATGGGTAGGAGCTAGATTCCCGAGAGAGTACATATCCTCATGATACCAGTCAATGGTTTCATCAGTGATTGACTTTATGATGGTAATGAGATCCCTTTTATCTCCGTCTTGCCTTACACTTTTGGCACGATTGTTTATTTTGTCATCAATATCCGTGATGTTCCTGACGTAGGTTACATTCTCCTTGCCATAAAGGTATTGAAACAATCGGTAGACAATATCAAAGGTAACTGCAGGTCTAGCA
>WTGT01000186.1 GCA_011523445.1 Paracoccaceae bacterium | reverse complement strand
CTTTACAACCTCTGACCAAAGCACTTGCCTTCCAACTTCGGTATGTTCTGAACAAATGACCAGAGCTTACTCACATGAATTGAAAAGCCACCACGAATCTCGTATGGCATGTTCTTATGGTCAATTCCACTTTCATCTATGAAAAATATCTATGCCATTTTATTGAATCTTCTCTTGTGAACGATTGGCATTTAAAAAACCATCATTAATACCAAGATAACCTTAATTTCAATGCAACGGAATGTTCCTTTCATCATCCGGTCATTCCTACTTTGCTTTTTCTGAATGCGTTCCACCTTTTTGAATTGCCCAAGACTAGACGAAGATTATACTGATGGTTACTAGTTATTTTTGAGAAATAATATCACATCAATCAAGCCCTTATATTTAATTTTGGTGGATCAAAAAATTACCGGATAAATTTCTTTGTGGATAAGTCTTTTGTACAAATTCCAGCAACTATCCCTATCCATGGAGTTTCAGAGAAACTAATCTGTGACATTTTGTCTCACATTTGGATTTTACTAAGATACTCGAAGTTTCACCACACTGTTTAATGATGAGGTTAAGTTGGATTTCATTAAATTTTTTTGAAAATCTTTAACCATTCAAAAAGGAAAAAACATGGACAAGACATCAGAAGAATATCAGGCAAGTTTGGATATTTGCAATGACAGAAGTAATGGCATCACCAGACTCCTAGAAATCATGAAACGATTGAGAGACAAAGACAATGGTTGTGCTTGGGATCTTGAACAGGATTATCAATCACTGGTTTCACATGTCATAGAAGAAGCTTACGAGGTTGTAGAGGCGATTGAATCAAATAATGTCAATTCCTTGAAGGAAGAGCTTGGGGATTTGTTGTTTGGAATCGTTTTTTTGTCCCATCTTGCCGGTGAAGACAAGCATTTTAATTTTTATTCTGTCGTAGATGTGATTGCCGATAAAATGATCCGAAGGCACCCCCATGTATTTGCAGACAATGATGATATAAAAACGGTCGAGGATCAGATAATCAACTGGGAAAATATCAAGAAAATCGAACAGAAGCATCGGGACAGCAAAAATTCCGATAGTTTGAAGAATAGCAGACTACCTGCTTTGCATTTGGCCAAGAAATGGTATCAGTCTGTAAATCCGGAGTTAAATGAGCGTGAGGAATTGAAGGCAAATATAGGCGAGGTTAAAAACATTATGAGTAAACTCAGCCCTGCAAAATCCAAGGATAGCAGATATATAAATTTCCTGCTTATGGGTGAAATCCTGTATAATATGATCAAAATCTCAAGATGCATTTCAGTCGACCCTGAAGCTGCACTCAAGAATGCTATCAAGACTAGAATAGATCGTACTTCCGTTGCGACCAACTGAAACGTGTTGAAAAGAGGAACCTAAATGAACATCAAACGAAGGATAATTATTGATACTGATCCTGGACAGGATGATGCCGTAGCCATTCTGATGGCCCTGGCAAGTGAGGAACTTGAAGTTGTGGGAATTACTGCCGTGGCCGGAAATGTTCCATTGGAACTCACCGAGAAAAACAGCAGGATTATAGTTGCACTATCTGGCAGGGAAGACATTCCTGTTTATGCCGGTTGTTCAAAGCCTCTGGGCAGAGAATTGGTAACGGCTGAAGAAGTTCATGGCAAAACTGGTCTGGATGGAATGGAATTGATTGAACCATCGATTCCACTTGAGGACAAGCATGCCGTAGACTTCATAATTGAAACCCTTAGGGAAAATAATCCCGGTACCATTACGCTTTGCCCTCTTGGTCCCTTGACCAACATAGCCCAGGCCATGATTCAGGCACCGGACATTATTGAAAGGATTCAGGAAATCATTTTGATGGGTGGAGCCTATTTTGAAGTGGGTAATGTAACTCCCACTGCTGAATTCAACATTTACGTGGATCCTGAAGCTGCCAAAAAGGTATTTTCGTCCGGGGTTCCCATAACCGTGCTGCCGCTAGATGTTACCCATCAGGTATTAACGACCAAAACCAGAATGGATAAAGTCAGGAATATCGGCAATCGAACCGGTAAGGAAGTTGCCAATTTGACAACTTTCTTCGAGCGTTTTGACAAGGAGAAATATGGTTTGGATGGGGCACCTCTGCATGACCCTTGTGTCATTGCCTATCTGCTGGAACCGGAAATTTTTGAAGGCCGATTTGTCAACGTGGAAATCGAGACCGAATCTGAGTTGACCAGAGGTATGACTGTTGCCGATTGGTGGGATGTAACCGATCGAAATCCCAATGCTCTTTTCATAGGTAAGGTGGATAGTGACAGGTTTTTTGAACTTCTGACGGAAAGACTTCGTCTCTTACCTTAGTTTAGGATACTGGTAAGGAGAATTTCACAAGATGAGTATTTTTCCCTTCGAAAACAGTTATTCCTCACTGCCGGAGAGGTTCTACGCAAGGTTACCACCAACCAGGGTATCAAGGCCCGAACTGATTAAGATTAATTCTGAATTGGCTACCGAATTGGGTTTGGATCCATCCAAGCTTGCAACGGAACAAGCAATTGAAGTTTTTGCCGGCAATCGGGTACCTGAAAAATCGAAGCCTATTGCCCTCGCCTATGCCGGTCATCAATTCGGTGGATGGGTTCCCTCGCTTGGAGATGGTAGAGCAATACTTCTTGGTGAGCTCAGGAACCAGTCGGGGCACCTTTATGATTTGCAATTAAAAGGTTCGGGGCCAACGCCCTTTTCACGCAATGGTGATGGGAGAGCCTGGCTAGGCCCAGTCATCCGGGAATATATTGTTTCCGAGGCAATGCACAATCTGGGCATTCCTTCAACTAGAACACTGTCGGTTGTATTAACTGGAGAAAGGGTTTTTCGGGAAAGGCCCTACCCCGGTGGCATTTTAACCAGAGTAGCCCGTAGCCATATTCGGGTCGGAACCTTCCAGTATTTTTATGCCCGGGAAGATCACGAGGCCCTGAAACTATTGGCTGA
>WTGT01000078.1 GCA_011523445.1 Paracoccaceae bacterium | reverse complement strand
GGGTTATTATTGATGGTCGATACAATTCGCTTCCAAAAGCTAATGCCATATAACCTGTAGTACCGATGAGGTGCATATTGATGAACCAACCATAGGCGATCATTATAAAGCTAGATGGACAGATTACATTCACCAAGAAAGGATTGATTCTTTCTTGCGGAACCTGTCAGAACGTTGAAAGGGTGAAAATAGCCGTAATAAGGGAAAAGCGGTTCAGTTGAATTCTTGACATTTACCAGTACCGCGAAGCTTCCGAAAATATATCAAGGATTAGCAACTTGTGTTATGTTCCAACCTATGGAAGAAGTCAGGTTTGAACAAGGAGTATAAGGGTTACCATTATAGGTCTTGAATATTTATGTTCAAATGGTGAAGGCCTTCAACATTCAGCCTGATTACAAACGCAAACCGCTGTCCTGATCGAAAAAGTAGGTTTTTTCGGGGATAAATTGCAGACCGATGGTTTGGGAAATATCGGGTTGATCTTCCCGGTTCCCCTTGCAGGTAATCCTTTGTTTGCCTAGGGAAATCGTAATCATAATGCTCTCGCCGGTGTTTTCCGTTGCAAATACGGTTCCCTGAATGGATCCCTTTTCGGGATCGGTAACGGAAATGTCCTCGGCACGAATGCCAAGAACGACATTTTTCTGATTGGGAAAGGAAGTGCTGACTATTTTATTCCCTTCTTTGACCTTGGAAGACTCCTCGATATCGTAATCCCCCTTGGCATGAAACCAGCCATCCTGTATCTGACCTTCAATGAGGTTCATGGATGGGGAACCAATAAAGTCCGCCACAAAGATGTTTGCCGGATCATGATAGATTTCGTCGGGGGTTCCGAGTTGGACAATCTTGCCGTTATTCATAACTCCAATGCGGTCGGCTAGGGTCATGGCCTCGATTTGATCATGGGTTACATAAACCGTGGTGATTTTCAATTCATGGCTGAGATGCTTGAGCTCGGCCCGCATGGAAACCCTCAGTTTTGCATCAAGGTTGGAGAGGGGTTCATCCATCAGAAAAACCTGTGGTTCCCTCACGATTGCCCTGGCAAGGGCTACCCGCTGCCTCTGGCCACCTGATAATTCACGAGGTCTGCGATGGAGAAAGTCACCCAATTCGACACGGTTGGCGGCTTTGTTTACCAACTCGTTTATTTGGTTGGAGGGAATCCTTTTCCTTACCTTGAGGGGATAGGCAATATTCTCGTAGACAGACATGTGGGGATAGAGACCATAGTTTTGAAAGACCATTGCAACGTCTCGGTCCTTTGGCAAATCCTCATTAACCATCCTGTCACCAATCCAGACCTCACCTGAGGTAGGTTCTTCCAGTCCTGCAATCATCCGCATGGTTGTTGTTTTGCCACATCCCGAAGGTCCTAGCAAAACCAGGAATTCCCTGTCCTCGATTTCGAGGGTCTGGTTGTCTACGGCGACAAATGAACCCCATATCTTTGATAGATCTTTAAGTAGTATTCTGGCCATTATCTAACCGCTCCCATGGTCATTCCCTGGACAAAGTGTTTTCTGATGATAAGTGCAAGAACAAACATTGGTACCATGATGATTATCCCAGCAGCAGACAACAGGTTCCATAAATCCCCTTCTTCTGCCTTGAACAACGCCAGTCCAATGGGGAGAGTAACCGAATGCTTGTTGGTAAGAATCAAGGCAAACAGGAATTCGTTCCAGGCAATGATGAAACAGAATATGCCGGAGGTAATCAGACCGGGTGCTGCCATCGGTAAAACGATATTCCTGATTACCTGAATCCTGCTGGAACCGTCCACCAGTGCTGCTTCTTCGGTGTCAAGTGGGATACCGTCAATAAAGCCCTTGATCATCCAGATCGCGAAAGGCATGACGATGGCCAGGTTTACCAACACCAACCCTGTCCTTGTATCCAGCAGGGAAATATCCCGGAACATGACGAAAAAGGGAAGGATTATCACCACCGCCGGGACAAATTGGGTTGCTAGGATCATGACCAGCATGACTGTTTCACCCTTCAGGCGAAACCTGGAAAACGAATAGGAGGCACAGGTTGCAACGGGTATGGCAATCAGCACGGTAACGGTTGCAACAATGGTGGAATTGATCAGTTTGTCCAACAGGTAATAGGGTGGGTCGAATACCACTGCAAAGTTTTCAAGTGTAGGTCTGAACCAGATTTTGAGTTGGTAAACATCGACATGGGTCTTGAAGGCTGCCATGAATATCCAGATTATGGGAATAATCATGATTGCCGCCCCGATCAGGATGACAATCAGCTGGACATATTGCCAGAATTTTCGCAACTTGAGGCCAGTCATTGTTGGTTCTTTCGAAAGACCAGCTTGGCATAGGCATAAGTCAGGAAGATCATGGGAATTACCATCAGCCAGGCCGCCGAGGCCGAATATCCGATCTGACCGTATTTCATGCCATTGAAATATATATAGTGGCTCAAGGTTTGGGTGGCAGTTCCCGGTCCGCCATTGGTCAACATGTAGACCTGATCAAAGGTCTTGATTGAAAAAATTGATTTCAGGATGATAACCACGGCCAAAACGGGACCAAGTTGGGGCAGAGTTACATCTTTGAAAACCTGCCAACCGTTGGCGCCATCAACTTGGGCTGCTTCAAGGGAATCTCTTGGTATGGCTCCCAACCCTCCAATCAGCACCAGGGTCAAGAAGGGTATCCATCCCCAGACATCGGCCATCACACAAACGGCAAAGGCCAATTGGGGATCAGCCAACCAGCTGATGTCGGCAAGGGGTGGTATGAGAAAGCCGAAAAAGGCATCAAATAAACCGAATTCCGGATTGAACATGAATCTGAAGGAAACCCCGATCAAGGCCGGAGACATGGCAAAGGGCAAGATCAGCAAGGTCTGGACTGACATTCTGAAACGACCACCGGGAGCCAGGAGTAACGCAAAACCCAAGGCAATAACCACGGTAAGGCCAACAGTCAAGATGGAATAAACCGTTGTTACC
>WTGT01000206.1 GCA_011523445.1 Paracoccaceae bacterium | reverse complement strand
ATGTAAGGGAATTGAAAACTACTCAAGATATCTTACCGGCAGAAACCCTGGTGAACCTCCCCCTACCCTTCTGGAATATCTACCAGAAAAGGCAATCATGTTCATTGACGAATCACATGTTACCGTTTCTCAACTTGGGGGAATGTATAAAGGCGATTATCGTAGAAAATCTACACTTTCAGAACATGGATTCAGATTACCCTCCTGTATTGACAACAGGCCTCTGAAATTTGAAGAGTGGGAAAGTTATAGACCTCAAACTGTGTTTGTTTCAGCAACCCCTGGAGACTGGGAACTACAGAAAACCGAAGGAGTGGTCGTTGAGCAAATCGTCCGTCCTACCGGGCTTTTGGACCCTGAAATTGTAGTCAGACCGGTTACCCATCAGGTTGATGAACTTCTGGAAGAAATCAGGGTAGTTACTCAAAAAGGGTATCGAGTTCTGGTAACAACCCTCACCAAGCGTATGGCTGAAGACCTTACTGAATACCTTCATGAACAGGGTATACGTGTACGATATTTACATTCTGATGTTGAAACTCTTGAACGGATAGAGATCATCAGAGACCTGCGATTGGGTACTTTTGATGTTCTGGTCGGAATCAACTTGCTTAGGGAAGGTCTGGATATTCCTGAATGTGGTCTGGTTGCTATCCTAGATGCTGACAAGGAGGGTTTTTTGAGATCTGAGCGGTCCTTGATTCAAACCGTAGGCAGAGCATCCAGAAATGCCGAGGGCAAAGTGATTATGTTTGCCGACAAAATTACAAGATCCATGGAAGCAGCAATATCAGAGACCGAGAGAAGAAGGGAAAAGCAGAAGAAATACAATGAAGAGCATGGAATCGTAGCTCAAACAGTCCAGAAAAACATCACAGATGCATTTGCCGGAGTTTACTCCTCGGATATCGATGCCAATCGCATTACTGCTGATTTGGAAACTCACAAGATCGGTGCAAACCTTCAAGCGCATCTGGATGATTTGCGGAAACAAATGTACAAGGCTGCAGAAAACCTTGAATTTGAGGATGCTGCCAGAATTAGGGACGAAATAAAACGTCTGGAAACGGTGGAATTGGTATTGGCTGATGACCCCTTGGCCAGGCAAAGTAAAGTTGAAGAAATGGTATCGGAAGCTCTCGAAGCCCGTGGAAGATCCAAATCGGGCAAACCCGGCACAAGAAAATTCAAAAGCCCATTAAAATAGGACATTTACAACCAAACCACTTTTGATACGGCAAAGCAAGTATCGTACTCTGATTGAAACTGGACAAGATTGGGCCTAAGAATTTCTGGAAGCAAAACTTGTGTCTTTCAATCTCTGGGAAATTAAATCAGCTGTTTTCCTTGCACCGAAAAGAGCAATAAAGCTGCCAAATCTAGGTCCTTGACTGGTACCAAAAAGTGTTTCGTATAAGGTAGCAAACCAGGACCTCAATGGGTCAAACTGGTGATTCTTTCCGATCGAATAAACCATTGATTGGTATTCCTCACCACTATTACCCCCAGTCCAATCCAGAAGTTTGTTCCGTAACTCTTCCAGAGCAATCCTTTCCTTTTCATTTGGTGTTCGTAAACTTCTTGTCGGTGCTACTCTTTCATTGAAATAATTGATGGCACCCTTAAGATTTCTGTAAAGTTCTGGATTGTCTGATGGATTGGCGACATTGGCATGTTTCTTAATAAGTCCCCAGATAACTTCTTCATCTACTGTTCCAGCAGCACCTACCAGATTTATTATCATTGAATAGGAAATATCACTTCCAACCTTAGGTGGATTACCAGCATATACATGCCAAGCAGGATTGTTCAATTGTTCAATCAATCCTTGAGATGGATAACTGGCAACAAACTTCTGTAAATCATCAACTGCTCGTGGAACAGCATCAAAAGTCAATCTTTTGGCAGTTTTCGGTTTCTGGAACATGAATAGTCCTAGAGAATCAGGTGATGAATAATCAATCCAGTTCTCCATGGAAATACCTTCGCCACCACTTGATTTAGAAATTTTCCTGCCATTCTCATCCAAAAACAATTCATAAAACATCTCTAGGGGCGGTGGCTTGCCAAAGACACGACAAAGTTTTCGGGCCAGTTCAGCTGATGGGATTAAATCCTTGCCATACATTTCATAATCAACTTCCAATTGTGCCCATCTCATGGCCCAATCCGGTTTCCATTGCATTTTTACATTACCACCTGTTACAGGGAGTTCGATCATCTCCCCATCAGGTTCCTGATACAGAATAGTACCTTTCGATATATTCCTGTCCAAAACCGGAACCTGCAGTACCTTGCCAGAAACTGGACTGACAGGCAGGAATGGAGAATAACTTTTGTCTCTTCCCTTAGCTATCCCCCCAAGAGAGGGAAGCATGATTTCCATCAGTTGATCATACCTCTCAAGGGCAAGCAGAAGCATTTCATCAAATTTACCATCCTGATAATATTGGGTTGCCGATATGAACTCGTACTCAAAGTCAAAACTGTCCAAAAAGCTCCGCAATTTCTGGTTGTTGTAATGGGCAAAGCTCTTACATTCTCCAAAGGGATCAGTGACCTTGGTTAATGGCAAGCCCAAATCTTCCTGCAATCTGTCTCTATTTGGTACATTCAGTGGAACTTTTCTGAAACCATCTAGATCATCAGAAAAACAAACTAGTTTGGTCGGGATATCAGAAATTTCCTGGAAGGCCCTTCTGACCATGGTTGTACGGGCTACTTCCCCGAAGGTTCCTATATGTGGCAAACCAGACGGTCCGTAACCTGTTTGAAACAAAACATAACCCTTGTCAGGAGTTTTATTGTTGATCCGCTTTAACAGTTTCTTTGCTTCAACGAATGGCCAAGCCTTTAATTGATCCAGTTCTTCCGGTGTATAACCCATCAATTTTTTCCAGTTTGTAATTGAATTACCATGTAATCAAGTGTTTACAGAAACATTTGAATTTAACGACCACATAGGGGGTTTCCTAGTCCTACATCATAT
>WTGT01000288.1 GCA_011523445.1 Paracoccaceae bacterium | reverse complement strand
GCATGTAACCAATTGATATAGACTCTTTCAGCCATTGACTCAAAATTCTTCATTTCGCGGTTGCAATCACCACGCAAACGGGAAACCCCTCCCTGACCAAACACCTTGTCCAAGGCTGATTCGTAAGCAGGTATTTCAGCCCAGTTATCAACAGTATTAGGTTCAACTTCCAAATGAAACTGTACCGAGAATGCACGGGTGTACCAACTCATTGCCTGGATTTTACAGAGTGGTGAGTTTGCCAGACAAACAGCACCTTCGGGCATTTGCTGAACTTCGGCACCATGCCACTGCAAACAGTCGAAAGTATCAGGTATACCATCAAAGAAAATACTTTCACTTCCCTCTTCAGTAAGATCTACTCCCATGACCCCGACTTCGGGGGATTCGGACTTGCCACATTTGCCGCCAAGGGCTTCGGCAAGTAATTGATGTCCAAGGCATAACCCCAAGAAGGGCAATCCCCTTTCCTTGACTGCTTCTCTGATGAATTCCTTTTCAGGTTTAAGCCATGGGTGAATATCCTCTTCCCAGACATCCATGGGTCCACCAAGGACCCAAAGAGCATCATAACCATCCAGACTTGGCAATTGTTCACCTTCATCAAGTTCAATCGGATCCCAGGTATGTCCATCATCTCGTAGCATTTTCCTGAAGGAACCAGGATGTTCGACCTTGGCATGTTGAAGTACCAGAATATGCATTAGCTTTTCCCCCTTGAGGTTGGTTTAACTTTTAGTGGGCATTTCATCCATGAATGAGAAGTTCTTAGACGTCCAAGGCGTTTGCTTTCTCCCATGCTGAAAAATACCTCATATACTCATCCCATTCCTCTCCCTTCAGTTTGGTATAGGCAGTGTGGAATTCTTTTCCAAAATATTTTTCAACAAAATTCGAACTTTCGAATAATCGGAGAGAATCAAGCATGTTCAGGGGGAGCTTTGGGGCATTTTTCACCTTGTAGCCCTCAGCATACATATCCAAATCAATTCGTTCACCTGGATCCACATTGCGTTCAATTCCATCCAGGGCAGATGCAATCATGGCGGCTTGCAATAAATATGGGTTGGTTGCCCCATCAGCCAGCCGAACTTCAACCCTGTTATCACCGGGAATCCTGATCATGTGGGTACGATTGTTACCACCATAGGTTACCGTATTGGGGGACCACGTAGCTCCCGAGGTGGTTCTTGGTGCATTGATCCGCTTGTAGGAATTGACCACGGGATTGGTGATCAGAGCAAGACTCTTTGCATTTTCAAGCAAGCCGCCAATCACATTGTAGGCCAATTTGGAAAGACCCAACTCGCCGTCACCTTTCATCAGGTTTTTGCCACTTTCTGCATCCCAGATAGAGAGATGTACATGACAACCGTTGCCAGTAAGGTTGGCCATTGGTTTGGGCATGAACGTTGCCTTGAAACCATGGATTTCAGCCAACGACTTGACCATGACCTTGAAAAATGTATGACGGTCTGCTGTGGTGAGTGGATCTGTAAAACCCCAATTCATTTCAAATTGACCATTCGCATCCTCATGGTCATTTTGATAAGGCTCCCACCCCATGGAAATCATCGCATCACTGATTTCGGAAATCACGTCATACCTTCGCATCAACGCTTGCTGATCATAACATGGTTTGCTTCTTGTATCCGAATCATCAGAGAGCTCATCACCTGAAGAAGAAAGCAAAAAGAACTCTGGTTCAACCCCTGTCATCACCTTGTA
Organism: Paracoccaceae bacterium; assembly: GCA_011523445.1. Lineage (GTDB taxonomy): Bacteria > Pseudomonadota > Alphaproteobacteria > Rhodobacterales > Rhodobacteraceae > MPNP01. Next base: position 1,263 of record WTGT01000288.1, on the reverse strand, counting down.
ACCCATGTCCTTGGCTCTCGATATGAGTCTTTTCAAAACCAATCTTGGCGCATGATCAACTTCTTGATCATCCATTTGAAGATCACTGGGAATCCACGCAACCTCCGGCTTCCATGGCAAAGGATAAATATTGTCAGATGGCATGGCCAACATATCAGGATGGGCTGGTGTCATATCCAGATGCGCAGCAAAGCCGGCAAACCCGGCACCCTCTTCTCGCATATCGTCAATTGCTGTTGCAGGTACGAGTTTCGAGCGAACAACCCCAAACAGGTCTGTAAAACTCACCAGATAATACCTGATTCCATCTTTAGTCATATTTCCTCCAATACTAATCCAGAATAATCGTTTTTATCATTCAACCAATATGGCTTCGATCCTTCCAGTGATTTATTTCCCAATAGGCAATTGCCAAAAATTTTGCAATCGGACTTGTCCCGACAAAACTATTTAACCTATTCCATTTCTTCGGTCAAAATATACATCTCAGGATTTTTTCCCTTTTCTATAACTTGTCGGTGGCAATCCAAATTGTTCACTGAATGCCCTTGAGAAGTGAACCGGAGACGAAAAACCGGTAGCCTGTAATATTTCGTTGGTTGTCAGGGATGAACTTTCAATCAATTTTCTGGCAATCTCCAGTCTGGTATTTCGGCAAAATTTCATGACAGATGTTCCTATTTCCCGCTGGAATAATCTGTTCAGATGGCGGGAACTCATCCCGACCAACCTGGCTAGTTGCTCCAAAGTCAGTGGGTCAGCTATATGGTTTTCGATCAGTTCTATTGAACTGAGGACTGGCCTGACCTGTGTTCCAAACCGTTCTTCCAACCCCGACCTTTGTGCTTCACCCGGTTTGCGCACATCAGTATGAATAAACCAATCGGAAACATCCCTGGCAAATTTTGTTCCAAACTCCCTTGCAATCAACAGATGCATTAGATCCAGCGGCGCAGTACCACCCGAACAGGTTATTCGATTACGGTCAATAACAAAGAGCGATCTCTCCAAGATCAAATTTGGATACATTTGTTCAAGCAATGAAGCATGTTCCCAATGAACTGTCATGCGGTAATCCTTCATCAACCCGGCCTTGGTAAGAATTACAGGACCTCCGGAAATACCCCCCAACACAGTATCGGTTTGGGGTGCTTCGGCAAGCCACTCGAATAGTTCCGGATTGTCAACGTTGAAGGGGTCACCACCTGCTACAAGAAACAGGAAATCCAGACCCAGAGCTTCATCATAACACCGGGTTACAAT
>WTGT01000113.1 GCA_011523445.1 Paracoccaceae bacterium | reverse complement strand
GACAGGCCGGTAAACTATTCACTTGCCAACCGCTTTTTTTGTACTGGATCGATTTGGGTCATTTATTCTTTGAAATTGCAAGAAAAACGAGATCAGAATAACATCAGTATTCCTGCCGTGAATTGAGTGCCGAGGTTATGGTGGTGGAATCAAGATAATCCAATTCGCCACCTGAAGGAATTCCCCTCCCAAGGGTTGTGATTTTAATATTCAAACCTTCCAATTGTTCCACGATAAAATGGGTTGTTGACTGTCCGGGAACAGTTGCATTCATGGCTAGAATCACTTCCGAGATTGCCTCATTCTTGATTCTGTTTATCAGTTGGGGAATGCCCAGTTCCTCAGGTCCGATACCCTCGAAGATTGAAAGGACACCACCAAGAACATGATATTGCCCTCGGTAGATTTCCGTTTTTTCCAAGGCCCATAAATCAATAACGGATTCCACAACACATATCACATTTTTCTGGCGATTTTCATCACTGCAAATGTCACATTTGGAATGCAAGGTTACATTACCACAAATCTGGCAATGATCGATGATTTCGGTAAAGTTCTCCAACATCTTGACCATAGGCTCAAGCAGTTGGGTCCTGTTCTTGATAAGATGCAGTACAATCCGTTTTGAGGATTTCGGCCCCAGCCCCGGTAACCTTGCGAATTGATCGACAAGTAATTGGATTTCGTTCTTGCGGGCCATCAAATATTGAAATTGAAATCAGAAGGCAGTCCCACTTTCTCGGTTACTTTCCTCCTTCTTTCAGCTGAAATTACCACCGCTTCTGATTGGACCTTCTTTATTGCTTCCGTAGTAGCTTCGGACAAATCGATATCGGTATCGGAATTCAACCTGTCCTGATTAAAAATCACCTCGTATATCATTCCATTGCCATTGCAAAGCACCTTGACCGTTTGACAGGGGCTTTCTGCCATTATTACCATTTCTTCGATTTCCTTATTGGCAAGAAGCAACTCGTTTTTCAATTCCTTGCCAGCCTTGGCCAGTTCTGCAATTTTCATCGGATTGAATTTATCTGGTATCATACCTTTTCCTTCGTTTGTTCCTTGTGGAATGCTATAAAATTATTTTACCAATTTAGCTTCTGGAAACGCCTCGAATACACTGGCTACCAGTTTATTGTCTTTCAACCCTTGTTGCCTCGGATTTTCTTTTGAAATCTGTTGCTTTTGATCCTGTGCATGATTGGGCTTTTCTACTGGAGGTTCTCTCAACTCGGTTTTTGGTTCTGTGGAAAATTTTTCGATATTTCCTTCTTCTTTGCGTTTGGCAGATGGTAGAGATTCCATTCTTTCCGCTTGAACTCTTTCAACTGAAATTCTTTCTACAGGGGGATTTCCAGCTTCTGTAGCAGGTTGGTCACCTTTCTGGATAGAAAGTTTTTTAACCATTTCATGGGGAGTAGGTAATTCTGCAACGTGGGTCAACCTGATCATGGCCATTTCTGCTGCCATCATGTGATCCGGGGAATAGGACAATTCCTGTAATATTTTCAGCAACATTTGCCAAGCACGATGCAAAACTGGAAATGACAATTTTGAACTCAATTCCAAGCCTCTGGTCTTCTCTTCTGGAGACAAGGTAGGGTCATCAAGGGTTTTTGCATTGATCTTAACGACAGTCAGAAAATGAATTGTTTCCGAAAGGTCCATTAAAATGGTTTGAGGATCGGCACCATCATTGTATTGTGCCTTCAATTCCTCCAAGGCACTGGCAGCATCTCCCTTAAATATCACTTCGACCAAATCCAGAATTCTGCCCTTGTCAATGAGACCCAGCATATTCCTGGTAACTTCTGCGGTTATGTGTCCTGTGGAAAAGGAAATTGCCTGATCCAGAAGACTGATCCCATCACGAACTGATCCCTCAGCAGCTCTGACAAGAAGTTTCATGGCATCCTCATCTACCTGGGCACCTTCCTGCTCGGCAATCGACTGAAGATGTTTTATCAATACATGGGGCTCTATCCTTCGCAGATCAAATCGTTGACACCGTGATAAAATCGTAACCGGAACCATACGAATTTCGGTTGTGGCAAAGATGAATACCACATGCTCTGGTGGTTCTTCCAATGTCTTCAAGAGGGCATTAAACGCACTTCTTGAAAGCATGTGTACTTCATCAATGATATAGACCTTGTATCTTGCAGTATTTGGTTGATACTGGACGGTTTCAAGCAATTCCCTGATATCATTGACACCTGTCCTGGATGCAGCATCCATTTCAAGAACATCCATGTGATTGCCGTTAGCTATGGCAATGCAATGGGTGCATTCATTACAAGGTTCTGTAGTAACTGTCCCTGTACCATCATTGCCTATGCAATTCATGCCTTTGGCTAGTAATCGGGCAGTTGTCGTTTTTCCGACACCCCTTACTCCTGTCAGAATAAAGGCCTGAGCGATCCTGCCCGACTTAAATGAATTCTCGATTACCCTTACCAAGGCATCCTGGCCAATAACCTCAGAAAATTTTGTCGGCCGGTATTTTCGAGCCAATACCTGATATTTACCGGTAGAATTACTCATAGGATCCTTCAATTCAAGGCAATCAAATTGGATTGATAAATTGACTTTGATTCATTTTACAAAATTATCAATCTGAATTTAAGCAAATCTTGATCAGCCCACCATTGAGGAGTTGATTGTTTTTTCATGAAATATCCGATTTACACAATTAGTAAGAGTTGCCTTGTCAAAATACCAATTTTAAGTGAAGACAAAACAAGATTTGGTTCCTGATCTGGATGAAGAGGCTATTTCCACCAATAATTCAGAATCCAAAATCGTTAAAACGGAACGCCAACTGCACGGGTTAGAAAACTGACAAATGGTGAACTGGATTTAAGTATTTCCGTAAAAATTGTTGGGAATTCTGGGCTGGTGATTTGGTCTTCCTTCAAATTGCTAAGCACAATAAAACTCTTTCGTTTGAAGTCCTCTATCTGTGGGTGTTCTGAATCATAACCTTTGGGA
>WTGT01000151.1 GCA_011523445.1 Paracoccaceae bacterium | reverse complement strand
GTATAGCCACATAATTCTGCAATCAAGTTTGCTAGTTCTGTAATAGACAATTCTTGACCTGATCCCAGATTGACATGCTCATGGCCATTGTAGTTTTTCATGAGAAACACAAGGCCGTCGGCACAATCATCGACATGCAGAAACTCCCTGAGTGGAGTACCTGTCCCCCAGACATCGACTGTATCATAATCATGTTCAACGGCTTCACAGAATTTTTTGATCAGGGAAGCCAGGACATGACTGTTTTCTGGATGGTAATTGTCTCCCGGACCATATAGATTGGTGGGCATGGCCGAGATGAAATCCAACCCATATTGTTCCCGGTAGGCCTGACAGAGTTTGATACCTGCTATCTTGGCAATCGCATACCATTCGTTGGTGGCTTCAAGCTGCCCTTCAAGCAATTCGCTTTCCCGAATGGGTTGTTTGGCGAATTTCGGATAAATGCAGGAAGAGCCTAGGAACAGGAGTTTCTTTACATCATTTGTGGCTGCACTTTTAATGACATTTGATTGTATGGCCAGATTGTCTGCCAGGAAATCCACCGGGTATTGTGAATTTGCCAAAATGCCACCCACCTTGGCAGCTGCCAGAAACACATAGTCCGGCCTGTTCTCCTTGAACCATTGTTCAACAGGCTCCTGCCGGGTCAGGTCAAGTTCGGTCCTGTCAGCTGTTAATATCGTACACTCTTCTTTGGCCAACCTGCGAACGAGTGCCGTACCCACCATGCCATTGTGACCGGCCACGAATACACGTTTGTTTTTGAGTGTTGTCATTTACAGGGGATTTGCCTTTTGTTCAGCAGCCAGATCGGCATCAACCATTTCCCTGACTAGTTCCTCGAACATCACCTTGGGTTGCCAGCCCAATTGGGTCCTTGCCTTGGAAGCATCACCGAGCAATGAACTAACCTCGGCAGGCCGGAAGTATTTTGGATCCACATAAATGATGCCATTTCCCTTGTCATCATAACCGACTTCATCAATCCCTTCGCCCTTGAACGTAATGCTCATCTGCAACAAACCTGCAGCTTCCCTGATCAAATCCCTGACCGAGTACTGAACACCTGTTGCTATGACATAATCTTCAGGCTTGTCCTGCTGGAGTATCATCCACATCATTTCGACATAATCCTTGGCATGTCCCCAATCCCTTTTGGCGTCAAGATTTCCAAGGACCAACTTGTCTTGAAGACCAAGCTTTATTCTAGCCAACCCTCTGGTGATTTTCCTGGAGACAAAGGTCTCTCCCCTTAAAGGGCTTTCATGATTGAACAATATGCCATTGCATGCATAAAAACCATATGCCTCGCGGTAATTGATCGTAATCCAATGCGCATACAGTTTGGCAGTTGCATAGGGACTTCGGGGATAGAAGGGAGTGGTTTCCGTTTGGGGGGTCTCCCTTACCAGACCGTATAATTCGGAAGTTGATGCCTGATAGAACCTTGTTTCCTTTTCCATTCCCAGGTTTCTCATGGCCTCCAGCAGCCGTAAGGTGCCTAGTGCATCCGAATTCGCTGTGTATTCTGGTTCTTCAAATGAAACTGCAACATGGCTTTGGGCCGCCAGGTTGTAGATTTCATCCGGTCTTGTGGCGTTCAATACATGCATCAGGCTGCTGCTGTCTGTCATGTCCCCATGATGGAGTACGAATTGCCCTGACAATCCGGGCTCACCCTCGAATAGGTGATCAATTCTTGCCGTATTGAATAGTGACGTACGTCGTTTTATGCCATGTACCCGATAACCCTTGTCCAAAAGGAATTCGGACAAATACGCACCATCCTGACCTGTTATCCCTGTAATCAGGGCTACCTTATTATTCAAATTTCCTGTACCTACGAAAAATTAATCAATCTTTGAAATATAGATACTAACCTTGTGGACAAACAAGACAAGTATTCTTATTCACATTTATTCCATCTAAACATAACCTGGATTCAACCCACTTTCTAATGACTATAGGTTATCCACAACAAAATTATCCCCACCCTGCATTTATTGACTGAAGTTTCACCATTCACTGCTATGACCAAATTATGGTCACCAGATTTACTACAATATTTTTTAGATCAATCCGAGGATTTCTGCTCTGGGGATCACTGGTATTTCTAATCGGGTGTTCCTCTTCCAATCAACGGAATGAACCGCCCCCGATTGAAGAACCGGATCCTGCTGACCTGATGATCCTGAATGCAGTTGCAAATATTTCTGAAAATATAAGGAAACTGGAAACCATTGACATTTCCCTGTCATCTCCTACCCAACCTCAACCAACGGATAAAAAAGAACGACTCATTGATATAAAATGGAATGGTCCCTTGGAAACCTTGCTGTTGTTGTTGGGTCAGAGTTATGACAGGGAAGTGGAAATACTGGGCAATCGACCAATGACACCCGTCATGATCAATTTAAGTAGGGAAGACTCTACACTAGAGGAAATCATCAATACCATAGCAGAACATGATACTTTGCCCGACTGGGTCAAGGTGTCGATAACCACTGACGAAATCAAACTGGTCTATGTCTCGTTCTGATTGCCGGATCATCCTTGGTTCACTCCTGAAATACCCCATAATGGCCATCTTGCTGGCCGGCTGCGAAACCCAACAGACAATATCTCAACCACTTCCGGATATACCAACCACAATCGGTCGTCCAGATCGACTAGCCCCATTGGACCAATCGTCTAGGGATTCTAACTATTATCTTTCACGATTGTTTTCGGACCGGCAGGAATTACCGATAGAGAAACTCCGATACAATGCCCTGAAGGAAACTGCACTCGGTTTTGGCAGTCAGATCGGTTATCAGGAACGGTATAAGGTATTAACCCGTAAACTTGAGACCCAAAGTAATAATCTCTCTGTTGTTTTTGACTTTGGGAGAGTAGCAACCTTTCTGGAAACCAGAAATGGCTACCTGCTCCCACCGATTGTTGCCAGAGCATACAATGCAGTCCAAACCGATCCGGACGGGAATACCCTTACATCC
>WTGT01000266.1 GCA_011523445.1 Paracoccaceae bacterium | reverse complement strand
GCATATCAGAATAATGATTATTACACAGCATTCACTGAAGCTGTGAAACGATATGTGAACAAAGTTAAATCAAATACGAAAAATTTACGTGAAGATGATGACCCTTTAATGGGTATGGTTTTTGGAGTTGAAAAAGGTAAACCTAAACTACTATCCGTTACTCAAAAATATAAAAGACCTGACGGTAGCAATTTTAACAACAAGACACTAGAAAATATTGAAAATGGGCAAAGAGTACTTTCTCAAGGAGTCATTAAAGGATGCAGAAATCCTATAGCCCATGAAGAACATAATGATTTAAGGGAATCGGGATTATTCAGTGAAAAAGATTGCCTCGATGCCTTAAGTATTTTATCCCATTTATTTAGAAGACTCGAAGATGCAATTGAAATTAGAGACAAAGAGAAATAGCGGTTTAGAAAATCGTTTACAAAGTACCTGTTAAAATAAATACTTGTATCCTCATAAGAAAATTCAAGTATTTTTTAAGTAGTATATTTCATTAGCTTGGGGTTGGTTTTTAAAATCTGTTAAGTAAAGGTTAATCCATTAGCTATCATTTGGTTATACCCCAATGTTAAAATTCGTAAAAGTGGAATGAAATTGGTGCCGCAACACGGATTCGAACCGCGGACCTGATGATTACAAATCAACTGCTCTACCAACTGAGCTATTGCGGCGCACCTGCCTAAATCTTTTTTAGCAATACCTGAAAATAGTATCCTGATGAAACCTTGCAACCACCCTTAAACCGAATTTCCCGCTCTATCAGTATTTATTAACAAAAATACTCCACAACACCCTATCAAAACTATCAACAGGGCAGCTGGCGCAGCTTGACTCAGATTTTCAAGTGAAGCCCTTTCATATACCCTTGTGGCCAAGGTATTAAAGTCAAAGGGTCGCAAAAGTAAAGTTGCTGGCAACTCCTTGATACAATCCACAAAGACCAAAATCAATCCAGTAACTAATGATCCTCGAATTATTGGTAAATGAACTGAGAATAAAGACTCCTGAGCAGATTTGCCCAAGGACCTTGGTACCATTATCAACGTAGGAGGCATCCTTCCAAAAGCTGCCTCAACAATGTTTTGTGCTATGGCATAAAACCTGATGAAATAAGCAAAAATAACGGCAAATGCTGTACCTGTCAGCAATAATCCTGGATCATACCCAAATCTCATCGAAATCCAATCTGCTAGAATGTGATCGAATGAGGCTAAGGAAATCAATATCCCAATTCCAATTACCGCTCCTGGAATTGCATAACCAAGAGTCAAGGTTGGTATGAGAAACCTGGAAAAACGATACTTTATTATGGTTTGCCCATAAACAAGTATAATTGCTATAGCCAAGGTTAAAATTGCTGCGATACCACTCGTATATAAACTATTTATAAATGCATCGATCAGCTCCTTCCCAAACCAGAGTTCCCAACTTGAGAACGCATGTGTAATCATAATCGATACAGGCAGAATGAACCCCAGCCCAACAAGTAGAAAACAAAATCCTGTAGCAAGCCAAGCTGCAACTCTGGGGAGATCATTTCTTTTCGAAAAAATTGGAGCATGTAAAACCTTATAGAACTCTGAATTGAATCTTAAGGTTCTCTCACCGAGTATGATGATCAAAATGAATACTAATACAATCACGGAAAGTATGGCTGCAGCACTCAAATCATAGGCCTCAAGCCATACGGTATAGATTCCAGTAGTAACAGTTTGAACTGCAAAATATTCAACAACTCCAAAATCGGCAATCGTTTCCATCATAACAATGATCAAGCCGGCAAAAATTCCAGGTCTGACCAAAGGAATGATAACTCTGAACAGCCTGATAAACGGCCCCTTCCCCAAAGTGCTGGCAATGTCTATGATGGCCGAGGATTGCTCTCGCAAGGCTACCCTTGTAAAGAGATATACATATGGAAAGAGTACGAGAGAAAGGGTTATCGAAGCTCCACCGAGGCTTCTTATCTCCGGAAAATAATAATCTGATGCATCTTTCCAGCCAAAGATTTCTCTTAGCAAGCCTTGAACCGGACCGGCATATTCGAAGAAATCCACAAGTGCATAGGCACCAACATATGCAGGTATGGCCAGCGGAAAGAATAGTGAATATTCAAGAATCCTTCTGAATGGAAAATCATATATTGTTACAAGGCAAGCAGAGGCAACACCAAATATACTTGCCAGAATCGATACCAAAATTACCAGATAAATGGTGTTGACAATATACCGTCTGAAAGCACCGTTTTGGATATACTCCTGAAGATCACCACCTCCAAACAAGGCTATGTAAACAATTGAACCCATGGGGAGCAAAATAACCAGGCACATTAGTACCATTACCAACCCGATCAGAATTTGTTTGGAAAAATTCATTGTTTAAACCAAAATTCTTATTTCCTCGACAAATCGAAATTGTTGAATGAATAACACCTTCTTTTGTACAAATCCCTCGAAAGCCAAAATATGCGATTTTGGCTTAGCAAATAGACCGGAAAGTATAGCAAAATTCTTTCAAACATCGGGTTTGCCTTTGATGGGATTGAAACTCATTCCTTGAATTTAGGACATGTGTCATCCATGACCAAAGCACCCCACCTCTTTATCTTATTCAGGAAATGGATTCTATCGTTTCAATGATTAATTTCTGACAATAGCCATCACTAAACCTATGATCTGCACCCTCTACCAGTTTCATCGCAATGTCATTGGAATTGACGTGATTGAGAATTTTCCTCGAAACTGATGGTGAAACATCGACATCATCGAGACCGTGAAGCAATCTGATGGGACATTGATAATTTACCTCCTTGTCAAACAAGCGAAATTGCTTTCCGTCCTCCAATAGTTGGGCAGAAATATAATAGGCACCATCTTCATAATCCGATGGTAATTCGACATAACCTTTCCGAGACAAATCCACTCTTTCTGAATCACTCAACCCCTCGTAAATTTCATCGGTAAATTGTACGGCACTGGCGATACCGACAAAGCCATGGACCATGTCAGGGTGTTCATAAG
>WTGT01000027.1 GCA_011523445.1 Paracoccaceae bacterium | reverse complement strand
CCATAGAAAACCCTTTCTACTCCCCTGATGGAAAAAAGCTTACGTGCCAAACTGGAATGCTCGGCTGAATCCACATCAGGAAAATCCTCCGTCCCATTCGGTAATACATCTTCTCCGGGATAAAATTTGAGGGTAGCTGGATTTGGTGTTGCTTCTGTTTGAATGAACATTGAAAGAAATCCATCTGGTTATCTGGAAGGTAATTTAAATATAATGAAATTCTTCTGTCTAGCAAGAGGAACAAATATTCAGAGATTTTCCCTTGAATCGAATTTCCGGAAGGTTGTTTTCCCCTTTTTTACTATTCAGACAGTGCTTGATCAGTAGCCGGAATGTCCTTAGTAAAATTTGTCCGGCACAGTACGTGTGTGTACAAACCAGAAATCTGGTTTTGGTTTACTACTATTTAAACCTGTTCAGAAAATGTTTTATCTCGGCTTCAACCAGTTTGGGAAATTCAGGATGTCGTTGTGGAAGATCACACCAGATTTCAGGAATTTTAGCAAATTGCTGTTCCATTCCCGGCTGTAAATAAGGCTTGAGAAAAGAAAAATAGGGATCCTGATAGTTGAAACTTGAAGAACCATCTGCAACCTTCTTCAATAACACATACCAGCAGGCAACTGATTTGATGCTACATTCCGGATTGATACCACGATCAAAACAACCCTCAAGTGTAGGAAGCAGGAATTGCCTGAATTTACTGTAGCCATCCATGGCAATTCGAGGTAGGCCATCAGCTATTTGCCAGTTTTGAAACCGTTTCTTGACAGAAGAGGCATATGCCTTGAGGTCTATGGGACCATTCTGATCCAGCGTGGGAATAACCTCCTTTTCTAAAAGTAAATCAAATAAAGTACTTAATTCCGGATCAATTACTGCCTCGTCATAGGTATCAAATCCCTTGAGTGCTGCCAAATGGACCAACCCCAGATGACTTCCATTCAATATTCTGATTTTTGCTTCCTCATAAGGTGAGACATCCTTTACAAAAGAGACACCGGCCAACTCCAGTTCCGGTCGCTGACCCCTGAAGTCATCAGTAATTACCCATTGAATGAAATCCTCTGAATGGATGGTAAAATCGTTTCTGATACCAAATTTTTTCTCGACTTCCTGAGAATGAAACTGAATGGGTTTCGGAGTAATTCTATCCACCATTGAACTGGGAAAGGAAACATTTTCCTGCATCCAAGCATTAAGATCTTTTTCTCCAAAGGCCTCCAGATACAATTCCATATTCCTTCTGAGCATATTGCCGTTGTCCCGAAGATTATCGCAACACAATACAGTTAGGGGCAATTTGCAGAGATCCTTTCTCCTCTTCAGGGCTTTCATGAGGTATTCATATACCGTACCGTCATCATGACCTTTTGACATGCTTTTGTTCAGTACTTTATCCACATCCAACAACCCATCTTCGCCAAGAAGATATCCACTTTCAGTAACCGTGACGGAAATTATTTGGACGGTCGGTTGAGCTATGATTTGCTCAGCATCATGCGGGTTCTCTGTCCAATCGAAAAAGGATTTATGGGAGCGGACCAATTGGAAGCGGGAATCTGAGTTGGAAGCGAGAGTCTTGAGAAAATATTCTCCATTGCGCTGCTTTAGTTTTCTTAAATCAAGGGAAGATTCCCTTCTCAAATTTACCCCGGCAATGGCCCAACCAAGCTGTTCACTCTTGTCCATGAAATTGTCAATGTAAACTGCCTGGTGGGCTCGATGAAAAGAACCAACACCTAAATGAACAACACCGACACTGGTTTTTGTTCTGTCGTAATGGGTTTGAAAATACCCCGGATCCTCTACTCTAAAATCATGTTTGTACATTGTAAAAACTTACCTGGGCCTAGATTGCCAATTCTTTTCTTGCTTCGTTTCGAAACACCCTCGGTTGGACACCCTTGATGCGCAAAAACTGGCGATTGAAATTGGCCAGGTTTCTAAATCCTACATCGTAACAAATTGTCGAGATGTGTTCTTCGGTTTCATATAGTTTTGCACAGGCCTGACCAATCCGGATTCGATTTAAAAAATCGGAATAATGATTGCCTGTTGTATTGTAGAAATGCCTTGAAAATGCACTTTGGCTCATACAGGCCATTTCAGCCATTTGGGATAACTTAATATCCTCCTTGTAGTTGACAATGATATACTCGATTACCTTGGTAATATTGGAATAGTTTTTTGTCCAGTTCTTGTTGGTAAGTTGTGAGGCTGAAAGAATTTGACTGGTTTCCCACTGGCTCAGACAAAGCAGGAAATCCAGAAACAAAATGATTTGCTTCAGTCCTTTGGCATTCCTTATTTCTTCAAACCTTTTAATTGATTCATCAAGTTTGAAGCCTATGAACTCCACACCACTTTCAGCCTTGGAAAATAATAATTGCAGCTCTCGAAACTCAGGGCAAGCCTCCTTGGCTTCGCTGATGCTGTTCTGATTGAACTGGATTAACATGTCCCTTACACCTACAGGTGCATAAAGGTTATCATCCGTTACCCAATTGTGGGGAACTAATGGTCCGGTAAGAAACAGTGATCCGGGCTCAAATCCCCCAATATAATCACCAACAAAGGCCTTACCCCTGGTTTCAACGATCAGGTGAAGTTCAGATTCCTCATGGGAATGCCATCGGCATAGTTCGGTAGGCCACCCATGTTCAAGGTACCTGATACTGCTCAGGGATCTGTCTACTATTTCCAATTCCGGACTGATTATTGACATGGTTTCTCAGCTTAAAACATTACCGCCATCAACATTGATGGTTTGACAGGTTATATATGCAGAGAGATCGGAAGCCAGAAACAAGGCGACCTTGGCAATGTCCTCGGGTTTACCCATCCTGCCCATGGGTACTTCCTCACCGACCAACTGCTTTTTTTCTCCAATTTTAAGGTTTTCGAATTTGGCAAAGAGTGAATCAACTTGATCCCACATCGGTGTATCCACAACACCTGGGGAAAGTGCATTTACCCTTATACCCTTCTCGGCAAGAGCCAACCCGGCTGATTGGGTATAACTTATCACTGCAGCCTTGGAAGCGCAGTAATGGGCAACCAG
>WTGT01000167.1 GCA_011523445.1 Paracoccaceae bacterium | reverse complement strand
TATTATACTCAGCCAGCAATTCTGCGTTGGGATCAAGTCTCTTGATGGCCCTGAAAGCTGTAGGTGCTGTAAATAAGGTACTTACCTTGTATTCAGAAATCACCCGCCAAAATGCACCAGCATCAGGGGTTCCAACAGGTTTACCTTCATAAATAACAGTTGTATTTCCATGGATCAGCGGGGCATAACAGATATAGGAGTGTCCAACCACCCAACCGACATCTGAAGCCGCCCAAAAAACTTCCCCGGGTTCAACACCATAAAAGTTTTTCATGGTCCAATTCAGAACAACGAGATGACCGGCACTCGGACGAATCACACCTTTCGGCTGGCCAGTGGTTCCAGATGTGTACAGAATATACAGGGGATGATCACCGGGTAGGGGTACGCAATCAGATGGTGTGGCCGATGAAGTCATTTCATTCCAATCGTAATCCCTTCCCTCGATTAAATCCGCAGGGCATTGTTCCCTTTGATAAATCAAACAACTTTGTGGCTTGTTATTTGCCAATTCTATGGCTTCATCCAAAAGTGGCTTGTATTCAACCAGACGATTGGGTTCTATCCCGCAGGAAGCAGTTAATATGCATTTCGGTTTGGCATCATCTATTCTTACAGCCAACTCCCTTGCTGCGAACCCTCCAAATACAACCGAATGAATGGCTCCAATTCGGCTGCAAGCCAGCATAGCAATCACAGCTTCTGGGATCATGGGCATGTAAATTACAACCCTGTCGCCTTTTTCTACACCCAGATTTACCAGTACTCCGGCTACTCTGGATACCTTTGACTGGAGTTCGGAATATGTTGTAATTGATTTGGATTCCGTAACCGGACTATCATAAATCAACGCTGGTTGATCCCCCCTGCCAGCATTGACATGCCGATCAACTGCATTCCAACAGGTATTGACAACTCCATCATCAAACCAGCTGTAAAACGGTTCCTTCTTGGTAAATAGTGCCTTTGAGGGTTTCCTATCCCAATCAATACCTTCACACAAATTAAGCCAAAAGGTTTCAGGATCATTTTTCCAAGTGCTGTATAGCTTCTTGTAGCTCATTTATTTCTAACCCATCTCTTGAAATTACACCAAAGGATTGAATTTCCCTTACTTATTATCCTAACAGCAATTTTGCAAACCCACTCTTGGTATCACCAGTAAAGACAAGCAACTTCCCGAACACAATCCAATTGATTGAAAATTGGACATCAAATCAATTTTTCATCCTGAAAACATAATTCTTGTTGTCTCTTATGTAGACCACTTGATCCTTTCCTATAGATATCACCCTCCCCCTTTGAAATCTGCTTCCAACCTTTAATCTCGTGATCTTCCCCCTTGGAGAAAGTACAAGTGCTTCCCTGTCTTCAGGTGGACCAAAAACCCCAATCAAATTGAAATTTTCCAAATTCAGGACATTTTCCTCGACCGAAAGCCCACTCGTAATATATTCTCTCTTTTGTTCACTGGAGCGGCTTGGCCGGTTCAGGGTTCTCGGTCTCAAAACAACATTCTGAATATCCGTTTTCACGCCAGAAAGTTTACTCGGCCTGAATTTTATACCGTTAAATACCCGTTTGGGTCCTGATAAACCGAATGGCCGGGGAATTGGAGAAAGTAAATCGGTCAATTTCATATCAACTGTCCCAGCAATCCGATAAGTTATCAAAGTATTTTTTGCTTGTTATATCCATCAGCCAAGTTCAGTATATAATTTGGGAATCCCTGCTGGCAGATTTCGGTAGTTTGACAGCTTCCATTTCAAATTCTGAAGGGGATCGCTTCAGTTCTGAAACATTAATATTGTTGCTTGAGTGAACCTTGAAAATGGCAACTCTATCATACTTTTTGCTTTGCGGTATTCCAACGGTAAGGCTTGGTTTAAATCCATATTTTTCCGAAAATTCAATTGCTTTTTCCATTGTTTCAGAAGGTATTACCGCAAAATGTACCATTCCATCCTCAAAAAACCAGTCATGGGATGAATCCTTGGTGGATTCATTAGAAATCTGATCAAGATATTGCCTAGCCCTTTTGGGTGTCAATTTGCCTGAAGTTTGTCCAATTACAATGTTGCTGCAACTGATCTCGTTTTTGGGCAACACTAGTAATGTTGCCAGGTTCGCTTCTCCAAGTTGAATGGCATTACGCTTCAACTTTTCCATCTTCTGATCCAAACCCGGTTCGCCATGATGGACAGAATCCATCATAAACCAGATACCACCCTTCTTGCGGTGAAATAGATGGACCATGGTATAACTGAACTTGAATGCTAAATTTGGGATCATCGAATTTCCTAATTCCTGTTTTTTCAGTATATTGAAGGTACTTGAAACTGCCAAATTAAATCTTGGCAATTTGGTAAACATTTTGCCAATATCCATCATCTTGGAGTGCACCCGTGACCATTGAAAATGCTAAAACAAGACTGAGGGAATTGTTTGATGATAGATTCTCCACCAATAATTCTGTTTTGGAACTTCACGGGTCAGATGAATCCTATTTTCCCGTTTCACTACCTGATGGTGTTGTGTTTCCTGCCAACAAGGAGGAAGTTTCACAAATTGTTACCATTTGCAACGAGGAAAATTGTCCTGTTATCCCCTGGGGTGTGGGAACTTCCCTTGAAGGTCATTCTCTAGCGATTAATGGAGGTATTACCATTGATTTGGGCCAGATGAAGAAAATACTCGAAATCAATGAGGAGGATTTGAATGTAGTCGCCCAACCCGGGATTACCCGTGAGGAATTGAATCAGGAACTTCGCAATACTGGATTGTTCTTTCCGATTGATCCAGGTGCAAATGCAACCTTGGGGGGTATGGCTTCCACAAGGGCATCAGGAACAACTGCTGTTCGTTATGGAACGATGAAGGATAACATCTTGGCCCTGGAGGTGGTTCTGGCTGATGGTAAAATAATCAGGACGGGCACCAAGGCAAAAAAGGATTCTGCCGGCTATGATTTGACCTCGCTATTTGTTGGTTCCGAGGGAACCCTTGGCATAATTACGGAAATTACCCTGAAATTGCAGGGACAACCCGAGGCAATATCAGCAGCAGTATGTGCCTTTGAGGATATAGAATCTGCGGTCAATTCGGTAATCTCCATAATCCAGATGGGTATACCGATTGCCCGGATAGAGTTGGTGGATGCTGCCATGATGCGGGGGATGAACCTTTGGGACAAGGATTTCAATCTACCTGAAACTCCCCATTTGTTTCTGGAATTTCATGGTTCGAAATCGGGCGTTGAGGAACAATCCGAAACAGTTGGTGAAATTATTTCTGATTTTGGGGGAAGTGATTACCAATGGGCAACGAAGACCGAAGACCGTAACCATCTGTGGAAAGCCAGACACAATGCCTATTATGCAGCAAAATCACTTCGACCCGGGTGCAAGGTGCTAACAACCGATTCCTGTGTTCCCATTTCCAAACTGACCGAAGCTATCCTTGAAACGGTCGAAGATATCGAAAACAGCCCCCTTGAAGGACCAATTGTCGGTCATGTTGGTGATGGCAATTTCCATACAGCCCTGCTACTCGATCCTGACAGTCCCGAGGAATTGGCCATAGCCAAGGAAATTACGTCCAGGTTAAATGCCCGAAGCCTGAAACTTGGAGGAACCATTACTGGTGAACATGGCATAGGTTTGGGGAAGATGAAATACATGCATCAACAACATGGTGAATCCTGGATACTAATGGCCAACATAAAAAGAACCCTGGATCCAAAAAATATTCTGAATCCAGGGAAGGTTGTGAATTTGAATTGACTGAAAAGCCTTCCTGACAGCGGAAGGCTTCAAAAGTCCTATTTTGTCTAAGCGTGGGCCTTGGTTAATGCCTGATCCAAATCAGCAATCAAGTCATCAGGATCTTCAATACCAATCGACAATCTCACCACATCAGGGATAGCACCGGTTGCCTCCTGTTGTTCAGGAGTAAGTTGACGATGAGTGGTTGAAGCCGAATGGATAATCAGGGATCTGGCATCACCCAGATTTGCCACATGACTGAACAATTCCAGGTTGTCAACAAGCTTGACACACGCTTCATAGCCACCTTTCAATGAAAAGGTAAACAACGAACCGGCACCTTTTGGACAGTACTTCTCAACCCTATCATAATACGGAGATGATGGTAATCCGGCATAAGTCACATAGTTGACCCTGCTATCCTTTTCCAGCCATTTGGCGACCTTCTCTGCATTTGAAACATGTTTGTCCATTCTCATGGAGAGTGTTTCTATACCGAGCAAGGTATAATGAGCACCTTGAGGATTCATGGTCATGCCAAGATCACGCAGACCTACTGCAATCCCATGGAAAGTAAAGGCCATTGAACCCAGTGCTTCATAGAAGTTCAATCCATGATAAGCCGGTTCAGGTGCAGCAAGGGAAGGAAACTTGCCTCCTACAGACCAATCAAATTTACCGGAATCAACAATGGCCCCGCCAGTAACGGTACCATTTCCCGTCAGGAATTTGGTAAGCGAATGGACAATCAGGGTTGCACCAAACTCAATAGGTCGGCACAGGTAAGGTGTTGCAGATGTATTGTCCACAATCAAAGGAATCTCTGCATCATCGGCAATTTTTGCCAAGGCTTCCATGTCGGTTATGTAACCTCCCGGATTAGCAATGGATTCACAGAATATGGCCCTGGTATTTTCATCAATTGCCCCCTTGACCTCATCAGGGTTTTCAGTATCAACAAATCTGGCTTCCCAACCAAAACGCTGAATGGTACGGCTGAATTGGGTAACTGTACCCCCATAAAGTCGATTGGATGTGACAATATTCAAACCAGGTCCCATCAGAGGGAAAAGTGCCATGATTTGGGCTGCATGTCCGGAAGAACAGCAAACTGCACCGGCTCCACCCTCAAGCGTGGCTATTCTCTCTTGAAGAACTCCAACCGTGGGATTGGTTAATCTTGAGTAGATGAAACCTACTTCCTGAAGATTAAACAAAGCTGCAGCATGTTCGGAATCCCTGAAAACATAGGCTGTTGTCTGATAAATGGGAGTTTGTCTTGCACCAGTTGCCGGGTCAGGGGAAGAACCAGCATGAATTTGCAAAGTATCAAATCCATAAGTCGGGTTATCACTCATATTTCTTTCCTAATTGAAAATAAATCCTATGGGGGATTGTTTTAATCACGATTTTCAAAAAAAAGTAGTTTGAACGAATGATTAAATTCCTTTTTGGTAAATTATCCTAAAAAAAACAATATTATAGGATTAAATCATGATTTAGTAGGTAAATTTCATAGTAATTAGAACTATTTATTTGATCGGCCACAAATGAAAAGATTTTAAAAGGCTCGTAAAAACTGGATTCAAGTCAATAACTTTTGTTTCTGATCACATGAGCCGAATAAAGACAAATTGACGCTGCGTTTGATACATTCAGAGAATCGATCGTACTGCTGATGGCAATTTTTGCCAAATAATCGCATTGATTCCTTACCGATTCTCTTAATCCCCTGCCTTCTGACCCCATCACAAAACTAATTTTTACATCTGAGGTGGCTTGTATTACATTTTCCAATTCATCCTCTCCCAAAGGATCAAGACCAATCAACCAACAACCGTGGTCCTTCAAAACTTTCATCGCAACGGAAAGGTTTGAAACCCTGATTAGGGGTATACGTTCAATGGCTCCCGAAGAAGCCTTGGCCAAGACACCGGATTCAACTGGAGTGTTTCTACTGGTTGTAATTACGGCCTTGCCAAAAAACGCCTCGCTAGATCGCAAAATTGCACCAACATTTTGTGGATCTGTGACCTGATCTAACAGAACGACAGGCTTAAAAGGTTCCTTGGTCAAATCCAGACTGCTCAAACCATATTCCGGAAGGGGTTCCACCTCCAAAGCAAAGCCTTGGTGGGTAGCATCTGAACCCAATAGATCAGCAATAAATTTTGAAGATTGAATTTCGGGTTTTAGATGATCAAGGGTACCCATATCCTTCTGCAGTTTATTGGCTGCATTTTGGGTTAGGATCAATCGGTAGTTCACACGATTCAGATTTAACAAGGCAGCTTTGACCGGATGATATCCGAAGACCCAATATCTATTGCGGGCTTTCCTCCGATTTGAATTTTTCCCCAAACCTAATCCCTTTTTCCTGAATATTTTATCCTGCATGAGAGAAATTTATGCTTGATGCCTTGAAATACTAACCTTAAATTATCAATAAGGTAACCACCAATTTTGGGCGACGTGCTGCAAGGTGCGGCAGCGGACTGTAACTCCGCCGGGGAGACCCATGCCTGGTTCGATTCCAGGGTCGCCCACCACCCCGGGCAACAATCCACATTAATTTATCAGGCAAGTTCTTTCATGTCCCTGAATTGCATCAATGCTTCGGGATTGGCAATGGCCTCCATGTTTTTCACCTCCTTGCCATGAATTACATCCCTCACCGCAATTTCCACCAATTTCCCCGATCTTGTTCGGGGTAGGTCTGAAACCTGAATCACTTTTCTGGGAACATGTCTGGGAGAAGCATTATTTCTTATTTGGTTTTTGATAGTAGTTATGAGTTGGTCATCAAGCGATATTCCTGCTTGCAACCTAACAAACAAAACCAATTCAACATCCCCACCTATGTCCCTACCAATAACAAGAGCCTCCGCAATCTCTCCCAATTGCTCAACCGGGCGGTAGATTTCTGAAGTTCCTATTCTTACACCTCCAGGGTTCAGGGTAGCATCAGATCGGCCATGAAATATCATCCCTCCTTCATCGGTCAATTGTACCCAATCTCCGTGATGCCATACTCCCTCAAACTTGCTGAAATAAGCATTTTCAAACTTTTTACCGTCCTTGTCATTCATGAAATAAAGTGGAATGGAGGGATGGGGTGAAATACAAACAAGTTCCCCGGGTAAGTTGCTTAGTGAAGTCCCATTTTCATCAAATACCCTTACATCCATTCCCAGGAGCCTTTTTTGGCACTGCCCCCTGTATACGGGGCTAATAGGACTTCCACCTACAAAACAGCCGAGGATATCTGTACCACCTGCAATGGAAGACAAGCAAACATCTTTCTTCCAATGCGAGTAAATATAGTCGAACGCTTCACCCGAAAGCGGAGAACCAGTGGAAAAAACAGATCTTAGTGAATTGAAATCGTATTGTACTGAAGGAACAAAATTGGCCTTCAGGCATCCATCGAAATATTTGGCTGAAGCACCGAATTGGGTAATTTTTGATTCCTGTATTATTTCTCCCATCCTCTCAACAGTTGGATGTACTGGAGAACCATCATACAAGACAATTGTGGCCTTGGCTGCCAAGGCGCTCACCAGCCAATTCCACATCATCCATCCACAGGTTGTAAAAAACAACATTTTGTCGTTTTCACTTATATCGCAATGGAAGCAGTGTTCCTTACGATGTTGGATCAAGGTACCTCCCACTGAGTGTACTATACATTTGGGTTTACCTGTTGTTCCTGAGGAAAACATGATGAATAAAGGCGAGTTAAAGTTTACCCTTTTGAAGGCAATTTCATCTGAACCTTGAACTGCCATGATTTTTTGCCAGAAAGCATATTCCTCCCAATCACTTTTATCGACAAAAGTGGCTCCATTATAAGGAATCATCACCAGTTTTTTCGTTGATGCGATTTCGCTCGCAACCTTTCTGCATTTACTGCCTGTACCAAACCATTTGCCGTTATAATAATAACCCTCTACCCCGAAAATGATCTTGGGATTAATTTGTTCAAACCTGTCCAGAATCCCATTCACTCCAAAATCAGGTGAACAACTAGACCAAATTGCTCCAAGTGAGGTTACTGCCAGCATGGTGATTACTGCCTCAGGGGAATTGGTAACTATTCCTCCAACTACATCCCCCTCTTCAATACCTTCTTCAATCAAGAAATTTCTTACCTTAGCAACCTTTTCTCGCAATCCATCCCAGGAAACCTCCCTGACCAATCCGTTTTCTCCATGAAAAATTATTGCTGGAGACGGTCCCGATCTTGAGATCAGATTTTCGGCATAATTGAGTTTACTGTCAGGAAAAAAGCGAGTGCTTTTCAAATCAGTATCAGGTTCAAGAACCTTTTTACCCTTGTCTCCAACAATTTTACAGTACTTCCATGTTTCATCCCAAAATCGTTCGCAATTTTGAACTGAGTATCGCCAGAGTTCATCGTAATCCAAATTTTGCTCACTGTACCCAACTCCGATAGATTTCATAAAATCAGCCAGATTGGAATTCATCTGCCTTTCATGTGAAGGGGACCAAAGTCTTACACTCATTTAAACTCCTGTTTGTAAAGTGATAATCTCTAATTGAGGCTTTTAGAATTGATAGATGATATACTGAACCAAGCCATTGTATATAATTTGTTATGTAAAAGATAATCTTGAAGGGTTTAGAACTATTTTTGACGGATTTGCATTGAGTAAGACTTTAACACCTTAAAACCTCCAACCAAGGCCAGAAAATTCTATGTCCGAGCATTGCGACCTTCCCATTTGTTTTGGTCAATCAAACCACGTAGGACCAAAAATATATCTGGCATATGCTGTATCTCATCCAGTATAATTAATTTATCTCTGTGAGATTCCAGAAAAGTCGTTGGATCTTTCAGTCTTACCAAGTCTTTTGGAAATTCCAGATCAAGATAAACAGATTTGATGTCTTCGGCTAAAACCCTCTCCAGAGTCGTCTTTCCTACTTGACGAACACCGAGCAAAGCTAGTGCAGGGTAGTGGTTGATGCTTTTATTTATAACCCATCTGTCTAACATACCTTGTATTTTAGGAATTGTATTCCGAAATAGCAGGGTATTTTTTGCTTCTGATTTCCCTGAATTTACCGAAAATGATAATTTTTACAAACTTTTGGAAATTCCAGATCAAGATAAACAGATTTGATGTCTTCGGCTAAAACCCTCTCCAGAGTCGTCTTTCCTACTTGACGAACACCGAGCAAAGCTAGTGCAGGGTAGTGGTTGATGCTTTTATTTATAACCCATCTGTCTAACATACCTTGTATTTTAGGAATTGTATTCCGAAATAGCAGGGTATTTTTTGCTTCTGATTTCCCTGAATTTACCGAAAATGATAATTTTTACAAACTGAACAGGATCAAATAATCTAAATAACCACACTTTGACTTTGGCATTAGATTGCAAGTGTCTTGATAAACAGGTAAATTGGGTATTGGCTTAGGTATCAAGGCTTAAAAATATCTGATAATATTGTCAGGTTCCAGAATAACTGTTCATGCATGATAATTTATTTGGACCCAAACAATCATGGTTAATGAAAATCAGTTTGGTAACAGAGACAAAAAGGGTCATTGGAGACCGTTCAAGAGGGTCGATTATGGTCCTCTATTCCGTTGGCCTTCAGAACCCATGCAACTCTTCAAATGGCTATTTCGTTGGGATGGTTACATCTTTCCCTGGAATTTCATTTATGCATTAGTAGCAGTCCTCGTTTGGACTTATTTTACACCCCCGATGGAAACCATGAAGTCTTTTTCCATCGATTGGATTGCCTACATAACCATAAGAAACGGCGTGTTGATGACTTTGTGGTATGGTGTGTTTCATCTGTGGTTGTATGTGCGAAGGAACCAGGGAACAACATTCAAGTACAACCCCAAATGGCCGGAAACGGATAATTCTGCCTTCCTGTTCAGAAATCAGACAATTGATAATTTGATCTGGTGTTTTGCCAGTGGACTGCCAATCTGGACTGTCTTTGAAGTCATTACCTTGTGGATGATGTCAAATGGATATATTCCATATTTGAACCTTGACACAAATCCGATCCTGTTTTTTGCAATATTTTTGTTTCTCCCCCTCTTCAGGGAAGTACATTTCTATTGCATTCACAGGCTAATTCATTGGCCTCCACTATATCGTACCGTGCATAAAGTACATCATGCAAATTCAAATCCCGGCCCTTGGTCAGGATTATCGATGCACCCAGTTGAACACCTGTTTTATTTTTCAGGTGTAATTATCCACTGGATCATTCCATCCCATCCTGTCCATGCCTTATTTCATCTGGTTCATCTTGTCATGTCCCCAACACCAGGGCATGCAGGTTTTGACAAGGTTATCATTGGAGACAAGAAATTGTTGGACACCCATTGTTTTGCCCATTATCTCCATCACAAATATTTTGAAGTGAACTATGCAGATGGTTCGATACCTTTGGATAAATGGTTTGGAACTTTCCATGATGGATCTGAAAAGGGAGATCAACTGGTTAAAGCTCGATTGAAAGGTTTGAAGGAAAAGTCAACCTGAAGATGCAATCTTTGAAAATGGAGGCGAGTACCGGAATCGAACCGGTGTCCACGGTTTTGCAGACCGCTGCGTAACCACTCCGCCAACTCGCCTTGCATCGCTTCATTTTCATTACCAAAATGAGACTTTGCAAATCTGTTTTCAACTCCAGACCACAAAATTTATCAAATTATAGCTGAATTAGGTGAATAGTTGGAAATCAATCCTTATTCAGACCCTATCGGATTGATTCATTACTCTACCCAATTTGGATCGGGTAGGCCTTCGGTTCGACAAAATGAGGTGACTGTATTGGCCAAAAGGCAAGCAATTGTCATGGGACCTACTCCACCAGGAACCGGTGTAATAGCACCGGCTACACTTATGGCTTCGTCAAAATCAACATCGCCGACCAACCTGGGTTTGGAAATGGCAGGATCGGGATTGTTTATTCTGTTAATGCCAACATCAATAACGGTTGCACCGGGCTTGATCCAACTGCCCTGAATAAAATTCGGTCTGCCAACAGCTGCCACCAAAATGTCAGCTTCCCTACAAACAGCTGGTAAATCCCGGGTTCTGCTATGGGCTATGGTAACCGTACAGTTCTCCTGCAAAAGAAGGTTGGCCATCGGCTTCCCTACAATATTGGACCTTCCAACGACCACAGCATTCATTCCTGATAGAGAGCCATGATAATCCAACAGCATCAGTTTACACCCAAGTGGCGTACAAGGCACCATGGCTTTTTGTCCAGTAGAAAGAAGCCCCACATTGGAAATGTGAAATCCGTCCACATCCTTTTGTGGAGAGATCGAGTTTATAACCAAATCCGAGTCGATGTGGTCTGGCAAGGGAAGTTGTACCAGTAGTCCATGGATTGAATCGTTTCGATTTACTTCATCAATTAAATCGAGAAGAGCTTGTTCCGAAACATCAGCATCAAGAATATACTTGAAAGATTCCATACCGACTTCAGAGGTTTGTTTAGCCTTGTTCCTGACATAAACTTCGCTCGCTGGGTCCTGGCCCACCAAAATAACTGCCAATCCGGGTACAATTCCTTTGGACGTACGTATTTCGGCTACTGTAGATGCAATTCTTGAACGTAATTTCTGGGCAAAACTTTTCCCATCTATGATTTTTGCTGTCATGGTATTCCTATTGCTAAAGGATGTTTATTGATTGGCAAGCCAAGGTCTTTGGGTGGGTATAAAGCAAATCACACTATCCCCGACTGAGATGTCTCCTTCCCTTTCTACCCAGGCTGTAACACCTCTCCTCTCACGGGCTGCCTCCTTGAAGTACTTTCCCTTGCCTGGAAAGATTTTTTCAATTTCCCTTGCCGGATAATTGCAAGGCAAATTAATCATGTCTATGGTGATGGTCGCACCTGACGGGAATTGCAATCGCGAGGAAGGTGGAAGCAGTGTGAAATCTGGAATACCCTCGATAACCATATTTGCTCCAACCAATTCGGGATCGACTTTGTCCAGAACCATGTCTCTAGCTATCAAGTCCAACTCTTCACGGGAAACAACTGAGATCTGGCGTACGTTTCTGATTGGGGTGTCTTCGGGATACAAATCCTCAACCCGTACACAGGCAGGTCTGGTCTCGCCATAATGTGAATCACCCACCAATCCACCAAAATCCAGCTTTACTTTTTGAGCAGGCGTGGACTTGATGGATTCCTGTCGGTCGGTGACATTTCCGATCCAAACAAGACGGCCTTGATGGCCAGGATTTGTAAATATTCCCATAACCTTTATCACTCATGGATTTGAAAACCGAAAAAATTGAAATCAGGTAAATAACACCTGTTCAATATATGTCAAATTAGGATTTTTTAACCTTGGGTACCCCTGCAATATTGGTACCCTTCTGGTGGATAGGCAGTATTTTTGTCTCTCTGGGCTTCCTGACTTCGGGAGTGGGCTTCTTGCCTTCTATAACTCTGGCTATCTCATCACCGGTCAAGGTTTCAAATTCCAGTAGACCTTGAGCCAATCTTTCCAAGTCCTGTCTTTTTTCCTTTAGGATGCTCTTGGCCTTCTGATAACCTTCATCAACCAGCCTTCTTACTTCTGCATCAATGATTTCCTGGGTCTCGGGGCTGATTGATCGGCCGGAATTCATTTTGCCCAGATAGGTATCCTGTTCCGTGGAGTAATCAATTTTACCAAGTTTGTCAGACATGCCGTATTGAGTCACCATTGCTCTGGCCAACTGGGTTGCCTGTTGAATATCGGAGGCCGCACCGGAAGTGATGTTGTCTTCACCAAAAATAATTTCCTCAGCCACCCTTCCACCCATGGACATGGCAATTTTGGATTTGAACTTGGTAAGGGTTACGGTCAATTGATCCCTTTCGGGAAGGCTCAGGACCAAACCCAAGGCCCTACCTCTGGGAATTATCGTGGCTTTATGGATTGGATCATGTTGGGGTAGATTCAAACCGACAACAGCGTGTCCTGCCTCATGATAGGCAGTCAGACGTTTTTCTTCGTCCGTCATGACCATGGATCGTCGTTCTGACCCCATCATGACCTTGTCCTTGGCATTCTCGAAATCCACCATGGACACAAAATTTCGGCGAATTCTGGCAGCTATTAAGGCCGCTTCATTGACTAGATTTGCAAGATCGGCACCAGAAAAGCCGGGGGTACCTCGTGCGATGACCTTCAAATCCACATCTGCACCCAAGGCAATCTTACGGGCATGAACCTGAAGGATTTTTTCACGACCAATAATATCGGGTGGTGGAACC
>WTGT01000277.1 GCA_011523445.1 Paracoccaceae bacterium | reverse complement strand
TTTGAAAATCAAGGAATCTCTGTAAAATGTTTAAAAAGAGGTTCCCTTAATTAAAGATAGATCACTGTTATTTACCCTGATCCGATCAAAATAAATAAAAAAACCGCCAGATCATAGTGACTAAGACACTTTCATGCCATCACCCGCAAAACCTTAAACCAATCCAACGGTTTAATCAAGATGATAGCGATAATTCCTTTCCGATCAAAGCCGAATTATCCCCTGGTCAGGACGTCACTCCCTTTACCAGTGTATTGCCATTTCCGAAGAGCTTGGCCGACAGGAAAATCACTTGCCACCTTCCAGGGTTTGACCGGGCTAAGTGCTGAATAGTTCGAAAGATGAAACTTTAAACTGTTTGGCCGTCGCAGATTAACACTCAACAGCCGTCATTGTGGTTTTCAACACATTAGCAAGAAAATCTTAGCTAAACTATTGGACAGCCTCGATCGTTTCCTTCTCGACCATAGCAAAATCGGCACTGGATGATCGGCCTCCACAAGATCCTCACAAAATTTGGAATGTTTGGAAACTGCATCCTGAAATATTTTCGGAACCATCATCCTGACCTTGTGAAAATCATTTTTTGGGTCTATGTTTGCAGCCATCGGGAATTCTTCTTCTTTATGATCAAATAATACTGTACACTGTTCCCGACTATTCCCTGAAAAGCCCAAAACACCAAATCCGGGTTGCTTTACAGCAAAATTTATCAAAATATCAAAGTACAAACGGAGTTTACTAGCCATTGCATTGGTCAGCATACTTGCCTAAACTTCAACTTCATTACTGAGGTGTTGAATTGTTACAGAAAAAACAGCAAATTTTTTGTTGAAAACAATTACTTGAAGTCAGGAAGTCTGAATTATATGAAAACCATTAATCTCGTATCAATTCACCCTAATCCATGGCTCCGACAATTCCCAAATAATATTCCTGAATGGGATGGGTGTCGGTTTATATTTAATGCTGATAATCAAAATTATGACTACCTTGTCGTGTTTGATAAAATCAGTGCACCCATTGCAATATCTTGCAATCCACAGAATGTGATTCATTTATCAACAGAACCAAATATCCACCTTCATTACAATGAAGAGTATTTAAACCAGTTTGCGTGGACTATTCGGCAAGGCGATCAAGGGAAAGAAGATCAAGGTGCAATTTTTCATCAGCCGGGCCTGAATTGGCATATTGGCACAATGCCAGGTAAAAATGATTTCGATAAAATTTTGAATTTTGAGCAGATTATAGATTTATTCAATCAACCAAAAACAAAACTTATTTCTGTCATCTCTTCTAAAATCACCTCTTCACCTCAGCATCGAGAAAGACTTAAATTTGCACGTAAATTGAAAAATCATTTTGGCAACAAGATTGATTTTTATGGTCGTGGGATTGCAACAATGGATGATAAACTCGAGGCTCTCAAGGATTATCGTTTTCATGTAGTTCTAGAGAGCTATTCACGCGAACATTATTTCTCTGAAAAACTCTCCGATTGTATTCTAGCTGGCGCATTTCCCATTTATTATGGTTGTCCAAATCTAGATAAATATTTTGACAAAAATGCATATCGTAGGATAGACATTCAAAATTTCCAGGACTCGGTAAATATTATTAAAAACACAATAAATGAGGAGTTGGACAAAAAATGCAGATCAGCACTTTTGGAAGCTAGAGATCTCATACTGTACAAGCATAATCTTTTTCCAATGTTAATCAACCTAATCCAGGATATTGAGGCAGGCAAATATGGTCTACCAAATAGTACTAAATGTAAACAAAATTTGGTGCTAAGGCCATTAACCGAGACAAAAAAAGCATCATCCATTCATACAATGCTTTCAGGATTAGCTGGTATGGTTTGGCGAAAAAATAGAAAATGATCTTATGGAAGGAATGGGAATGAACGAGCAAATTCCAATTTACGTTATTTCATTGCCTGATGCGGTTAAGAGACGTGCTCCCCTAATAGCGCAGCTTAAGGAATATGACCTTAATTACGAGACATTAAATGCAGTTGATTGCCGTAATGGCATCCCACGTGACTTCGAGCAGTTTTATTGCGATGAATCAACGCGTAAATCAATTTCCAGAAGTTTGACTCCCGCAGAAGTGGGGTGCGCTCTTTCGCACCAAAAAATATATCAAAGAATATGGGAGGAGGGGCATGATGCGGCTATTGTACTAGAAGACGACGCAATTATTACGAACGCCTTTGCCGAACTTACAATGCAAGTTATAGATCCTGACATTGACCTTCTTGTGCTTTGCCACAGATTTGCTCGCGTAAGCATGAAATTCCCGAAAATGTTAAATGGCGGATCCATGGCGTATGTTTGTAAAACCAAGCCTTTACTCACTGTAGGCTATATTATAACGAACCGAACAGCGGACTATTTCATAAAAAATAGCCTACCATTATCTGGCCCCGCAGATTGGCCGGTTGACTTGCTCGGAATAAATGTCTTTGCCGCACATCCGCAGATTGTTCATCATTCTCCCCTTGAAAAGGGAGGGCATTCATATATTGAACATGACCGGATTGAAATTGTAAACCGGACTAAAGAAAGGTATAGAATGGAAAGGAAGCGGGGACTCTCACGCATTCTTTCCAAAACATTTTTCAGTCTAGGCTACTGGAAACGTAAAGTTGAAAAGTTAAAGATCAGGTTGATGTACACAAAAATTAGCTAATTGGTTGCGGGAGTTGGCGCAGGTAAAAGGCTCAAACGATAGCTATAAATTTGCGGATCGCTTACTGCTTCCCAGTCACTTTGTCAGAAAGGTAAGGGCTCGCAGAAGGCTTTCCAGTTGTCCTTGCGTCCGTCATAATCATCCCCAGTGATGCGGACCGGGTGTTCATCAGTACAAGAAAGAAATAGACACTGTCCAGGGACAGGACAACCCTTGCCGTACCCTCGGGAATGCTCCTTCCCTGAGAAACCATTGACTTGCACGTTTCTGCCCCTTGGGAACGAAAAACGAACAAAATTGAAGTGGAAGTCGAACAAATTAAACCGGAAAAGTTCAAAAACACACTTTATTTTTAATACTCTTCATTTA
>WTGT01000315.1 GCA_011523445.1 Paracoccaceae bacterium | reverse complement strand
GCTTGAAATAAGTCGATGTATTTTTTTTCTAATTCGACATTTTGCCACCATCACTTTATTCCTCTCCAGGCATCAATGTAGCGCCTGACTTCATACAAGTGATTTATACTGCCCTTAAACAAGTGATCAGATGGAGAAATGCCACCAAAAGGCAGATCATGGTTTAAACTGAAAAACCACCTTCGAGCACTGTCATGATCGGCAAACAGAAGTCCAAACCCTTTATGGATACCAAGAAGCAATGAGATTCTTTCCAATTGATCTCGGCTTAGAGATTTTACACCTTCCCTTTTCCATTTGTGGTAAGTTTGACGATGTATATCTCCCAACAAAGCCAAACGTTGGTTTTCATCAAATCCCCAACGATCACATAATTTAATGAATAATCTAAATGCTGAAGGTGACAACTCCCTTCTGGTCTTGATGTCTCTAAGTGCATCCAGTGGAATATAGGAATCCGGCATTTTTGTGTCAGTATTTATAGATGTACGCATTTATATCTCCCTTATGAGTATAAATATATACTATATGTATGATTATATACATAATAATAGTAACTTTTTCAATTAATTTAGTTTATTAGATGATGGTTTAATGCGTATCAGAAAATAAATCAGTTCCCTCGTTGAACCGAAAACTTCTGCCACTTAACCTTATGGATAAAGAAAGTGGGAGGTGCTCGAGAAGTGGGCAATTGAACGACAATTATAATAGCATTGGAAACTAAAACTACTTCAAGAAACCAACGGGGGTTGGTCGTGCGTCTGGCAATGTCATCATGAAGCAGGGATCAACCCATGTTATAGAGTTCGCACATTGTTTTTTACTAACAACACATAATCATTCTGACGGGTTTGGGCTAGAAAAAACTATTGAATGGTAGGTACCATCGCATTTGAGATTTTATCTGCTCGATTATGGGTATTTCCATCTATAAATAATTCGTAATGGGTTCAAGTTTTTGATGAGCAATAAATATTTTCTCTGTGGCTTTAATAATTTCTTCCTTGCTCTGATCAACCCCAAAGCTGAAACGAATACACTCTGCAGCTGCAACTGCTGTAAGTCCAATTGCATCTAATACATATGATGGTTCCTCATTTCCACTGTTACAGGCTGATCCAGTAGAAGCTGCTATATAGGGTTGCATTGTCTGCAGAAAATCTTGAGCATTAATGCCAGGGAAACGAATATTCAAGTTCCCAGGGTGACGATATTCCTTTGAGCCGATTATTTCTAAATTTGGGATTTTCTCCTTTAATTTGTTGAAGAAATTAGTTGAAAGGCATTTAAGCTTTTTTTCGTTTTCCAGACGTTCACGCTCTAATTGAATATCTTGTGCTCCCTCAGAGTTACGTAGCTTTTCTTGAATCTCATTTATGGCAGTTTCTGTAACTTCTAGGTTTTGTTCCAAAACAATAATTTCCGCCTCTTCAGATTCAGTAAGCTTTTCCAACTTATCGATTTGTTTTTGAAGAAGTTCAGATTGGTTGTCTTTAGTTAAACCAGCAATTTCTTTTTCAAGAGCTTTCTTTATAGCTTCGAGATCTGAAGTTGCTTGGATTGCTGTATTGCAACCTAACATGCTTTCAACTGCAGCTCTAACCACACTCTTATTTTTCTTGCTAGAAAAAGATTCAGCATATTCGCCATCAAAAAAGAAGTATCGAGACATTTCTTTTGGAATAACTGATTCAACAAACACTGCAGGGTTTTGTAGTTTCACAAAGTTACCATTTTCGATAGAGTTAGCTTCGAAATATTCCTCCGAAAACTTCTCATTTATTTTCCTACTAACAAGGTATTCATTGTTATTGTGCTCAAACCACACTTCCACAGAAGCTTCAAAATCATCTTCTTCAATAGCTTGGTTGCTTACGATTTTATCTGGACTTTCAAATCTAGCTGTCAAATTATTCTTATTATAAAAGCACCATAATAATGCATTTAGTAGAGTTGTCTTGCCGACGCCATTTTCAGCATGGATCATTGTGACGTTCTTATTAGGATCGTCAGAGAACAATATCTCCTGCTTGCCATAAAACTGTCTAAAATTATAAAGTGTTATTTTTTTTAGATGCATTAAGTCCACCTTACTTACACAACTTTTCCAATTCGCGTTTTATCTCATCCCTCCGAGCACTTATTTGTTTACCTTTCGAAGAGGCTGATTTTTCCTCAATATTAATCACAATAGCTAAAAACTTCTCAACAGTTTCTTTATCAAGTTCATCTGTCATTTACTTTACTCATAGTATTTAATTTTTTGGGTATTGCACTCATGAAAAGAAACTCCTAAGCAGCAATAATTTATTTAAAATCGCTTAGTAAATAAAAGGTATCTCAAGTAATGAATTAAACAAAAAAATGACCCAAAATCCAAAGTCAACTTCTAATTTTCACTAGATATCAACATAAAATGCTCCATTTATGGTGTAATTTGGAAGTTGTCAAATAGTCATCCGGAGCTTATTCAAAATAGAACAATCATTGCATGAACAATAAGAATTCAATAATTATCAAACCTTATGAATACCCTTACTTGGTGATTATATTCCAAAGAATATGGATGCCAGATGTAGAATTTATCTTAGCAAAAGAGAAATGATACAGATTCTCTGTCAAAAAAATTGGATTGAAGTAACTGCTGTATTAATCTTAGAATACGAAAAAGACCAAGGTTTTAAATTTTAAATTTTTTTTGAAAATAGGTACTACTAAATTCTAAGTTTATAGGTAAGAAGATTGTTAAAGAATGTGGTGAAAGCAAAACAAATAATATCGTTTTGAAATACAATTTTATAGTGCTATATCCAAATAAGTGAACAATACTGTGGCAGAAGAATCGAGTAATTTCCGGTTATCTTTTTGGAAGAAATTTATCCCAAACAAACCCCTACTTTATATTGATAACTCAGATATAGGTTACCTTGATGATAACTCAGAAAATATACATGAAGAAATTTATTCATGGCAAACAGTAGAATATGTATTCAATGGAATTGAAGACGAACACACTAGAACAAAAATATATTTGAAATTAAGGGAACCTCTTTTTAAACATTTTACAGAGATTCCTTGATTTTCAAAAG
>WTGT01000260.1 GCA_011523445.1 Paracoccaceae bacterium | reverse complement strand
GGGACAGATCCCTTTCAGCCCAATTTGAACATACAATTGGTGTAACTTCCACCGGGATTGAGATATTTACCCTGTCACCTGAAAACAGATTTTACCCAACCAATTTTCAACTGAGAACAAGGAATTCCCACTAGAAAGGCTATTACTCAGCAATTTCAAATGCTATAGTCCTCATATTGGACTAAAAAATCTTCAGATTAGAAACAATTTTTGTTATTTTTGAAGTCTGAGATAATTTCCACTTAAGGAGTGAAAAATGGTCGGTCTCGTTCGAAATTGGAATTCCTTTAGCTACTACGGCAAAAAAGTACTCTTCAAACTATTTCCCTGGACAGATGAATTGATTCTCAAAGCTAAAGGGAAAAACGCATTTTTAGTTTTCACCATGTTAGTAGTTATTTTTGCCGCGCCTATAGCCAAGGCGGCAGATATAGCATCAGCCGAGATAATTGATACTGAAGGTACGGTTATTGGAATGGTCACCTTTGAAGAAACTCCAAATGGGGTGCTTGTTTATGTTGAGGTTTCAGGAATACCCCCCGGGGGTCATGGCATACACCTACATGCAGTGGGTTCATGCGACCCGGATTTCAAGGCAGCTGGAGGTCACATTAATCCCGACCATGCCAAACATGGCCTTAAAAATCCTGAAGGACCGGACAATGGGGATTTGCCAAATCTATATGCTGCAAGCGATGGTTCAGCCCGGGCGGAATTCTTTACCACCCGAGTTTCGGTTTATGGCAACGCCATGCCAGCACTGCTTGATGGGGATGGATCGGCTGTAATCATTCACGAGAATCCCGACGATCATATGACACAACCTATTGGTGGGGCGGGTGGTCGTATTGGATGTGGTATAATTCAGCCTCTATAAAATTGATTTACGACTAGACAATCAAGCAACCAGAACAAACTCAGGGATAAACGTCTGTTAAATCTTAAAATTGGTTGCAAGCATTTGGAATAATCCTGAATTATTGATCCTCAATCTGTACTTATACGACTTTAGTCGAAATATGATTTTGGAAGTCTCTACTTCAGGAATCCGCCTATATCTGGTCAGGCGATAATCTCACAATTCGTATAGATTGGTCCAATCACATTCACAGCAAACCGGTATCATTTCATTAGATGATCAAAATATAAATATACGGATTCAGTCTTGTTGTCGTTCAAATTGTTGGAGCGAAAGAGTTTTTTTCCAAAATCTAACTTGCTTGTTGATTTTTATAATTTTGGTAACAACACTTTATACTATCAGAAATTATTTTCTTGGGAGAATTAAAATGAGAATTAAACACATTGCAGCCTATTGTTTGGGGTTGTTTCTTATGGGGAGTGTTGCTTCCCATGCCGATACAATGGTCACTCCTCCAGATGGTTTTGGTAAAAGGCCCCTGACGATGATCGTACCCTTTGGATCGGGCGGTGGTTCAGATCAATTGGCCAGAGCCATGGCCAAGGCCATGGGTGAAGTAGCAGGATTGGATTTCCAAGTTGTCAACAAGCCAGGGGGTGGTGGAACATCTGCCATACCGGATTTCATGCTTGCACCAGCTGATGGATATACCGTACTGGAACATATCGATAACGCCATTTCAGCCTATGCAGCAGGTGATATTTCGGAGAATCCGGCCGTTGATTGGATTCCCTTGTGCATGACCCAAATCACCTTCAGTCAGATATATATCAGGGGAGATGAGGACAGGTTTACCGATTGGGCAAGTTTCGAAGCCCACGCCAAAGCCAATCCAGGGGCGGTTTCCATGGCCAACCTCGGCAAGATTGGTTCCATGGAACTTGTTGTCATGGACCAGCTCCAGTCGGCATTGGGAATAGAAGTAAACCAGATTGCCTTTGATAAACCAGCCGAGCGCTATGGTGCTTTGATTGGCGGTCATGTTGATGTCCTTTTTGAACAACCTGGTGATGTCAGAAGCTTCCTCGATTCAGGAGAAATGAAACCAATCCTGACCATCTTCGGCGACCGACCTTCCGCTTTTGCCGACGTACCTACCCACAAGGAAGTTGGTGCTGATTTTGAGGCCCTGACAAGATTCCGAGGATTTTATGTCAAGAATGGTGTACCTGATGACATCGTAGCATTTCTTTCAGAGGCTTGTGCTGCTGGATTCAATACCGATGACTATCAGGAATTCAACCGCAGCAAATATATGCACCTCATTGACAGTTTCAGGGATACTGAAGGCAGTATCGCACTCATAAATGATGCTGTCAAGACCTACCAGGACATGTACAAGATACTTGGTATTGGTAATTAAAAAAACAGGTTGTAAGGGAGGGTAATTTTACCCTCCCTTATTCCTTGACTGTCAAACGAAGGATGGATCAAGAGTAGAATGTCTTTCCTCAACAGGAATGTGTATTTCAAACCCGCAGCCGAATGGCTTATGTGGATGTTATTGGTACTGATCGCCCTCTCGCAGGTTGATAATTTCAGTCAGGAAATAGCAGCTTACAAATTTGATGCCGATGGTTGGCCAATTACCATTACATTGGCTCTAGGAGTGGGTGCTACACTACAATTTATTTTCCAGCTTTGGCACCTCAAAGCAGGTGAGGAAGATGCTGATTCTATAGAGGGAGCCGATACTGGAGCAAAGGCAGAATCCAAGACCAGCAGGGAAACCAGATTAACAAATATAGCAATTTTTCTGCTTCCCTTTGTTTATCTTTATTTTGCTCCGAGAATGGGAATCTATTTTATCACTCCGATTTTCATTATCTCCTTAATGTTGTTGCTCAAAGTCAGATCAATCAAGGCCTTGCTGGGGATAACGGCAGTTACCTACCTATTGCTTCTGGTTGTGTTTACCCGTTTCTTTTATGTCGCCCTTCCTGTTGGGAGATGGGATTTCTTTTATGACTTCAACAACTGGATTATTGTTGTTGCCAGGATAGGGATGTAAGGTTCATGGAACATTTCATTACTGGAACCTGGATGCTTTTCGGGGATTTGGAAGCCCTTTTCATATTTGTTTTGGGTTTGTTGGGAGGAATGTTTTTTGGTGCCATACCAGGGGTAAACATGCTTACCCTTGGGGCCGTTATACTTCCCTTCACCATTTCCATGGAAC
>WTGT01000226.1 GCA_011523445.1 Paracoccaceae bacterium | reverse complement strand
GAATATGCCAGCTTGATAGAAAACCCAGATTTATTATTGAATATTACAAATTAAGAATTTACTATCAAAGTTTCTGGAAATATGGTTTCCGCGAGAAGAAATTTGAAAATAATTTATGAGTATAAAAAATTTACTACTAAGAAATGGAATTTTTTGTTCCAGAGTAACTTCACATTCTAAATTAAAAAGTTTTTTCCCCATGGTTTGGCCAATTCCCATAGGGAATAATTTTGTTAGACTAGGGGCTGATTATGATGGTGGCTATGTCATACCTAATGATCTGAATGGAATAAAAGCATGCTTTTCTCCAGGTGTTGGAAACATTTCTAAATTTGAAGAAGATTTAGCACTTTTGGGAATTCCATCATATATGGCAGATGGCAGTATCAATCAATTACCAATCCAAAACAGTGAATTCCATTTTACAAAAAAATTTTTAAGTGATCGTAGTACCAAAACAGAAATAAGACTCAATGATTGGGTATCGAATGTAGTTGGGGATGAAACCGGGGATTTTATTTTGCAAATGGACATAGAGGGGGGAGAATATGCAGTTATCTATGATACACCAGTAGAAATCTTAAAGAAATTTCGAATTCTAGCAATTGAATTTCACAAATTAGATCTGCTGGCTTCTAGTGGTGGTTTTGAACTAATCAGATTTACCTTCTCTAAACTCTTGAAGATCTTTTCTGTTGTTCATATTCACCCCAACAATTATAGGAAACCAATTTCAATCGGAGGATTTTTGATTCCCCCTATTATGGAATTCACATTCCTGCGTAATGATCGGATTGGTCATATAAAGAAGAAAGTCGACAAGGATTTCAAGTTGTCTTTCCCGCATTATCTTGATACTCCAAATAAACCAACAAAATTAAATTATACACTTCCCGAATGTTGGTATAACCCAAAGAATTGAATTTCAAATTCGAATAAGCCAGCATTGTTATGTATGACACTTAGACCCCAAAGTGTCGATTAATTTTTCCCATTATAGAATTTCATTTGTTTAGTTTATTTATATCAAGACAGGTAAAAAGGTGAAAACCATATTTTTATCGTTAAATACCTAGGTTTTGTTTCATATTGTCACGAGCTACCTGCACCTGATCGGAATCAAATAACATCAAAGACCTCTTTGTTGTATTGTGATTATCTTCATCAACATACTCCAGGGGATCGTTGGGAAAACTGAATGGTGGTGAAAAAAGGTAAATATAGCCATATCCGCCAATCATGCTCTCAGCATTTTTTCCTGTGGGAGGCATGTGCGTAGTCGTCAGCAAAAACCTGATGTCCGAGCGGCAAAAGTTTTGCAGAAAACTATATATTGCTCCATAGGAAAGATGAAAAAGACAATCCCGAACCAACATCATGTCAACACTAGGAAGAGGATCACAAGTTAGATCGATCTGGGAAAACGATACTCCCACCCCACCCCAATTCCTTTGATTTTGTTCAACCAAAGACCTTACGATATCACCACCAATATACTCCACATCTAGTTCCGAAAGTACGTGTTTCATCCAGTTGAAATCACCACATGGGACATCTAGTAAACGTTTAACTTTGTAATCGTTTACTAGTCCTGGCAATGCTCTACGAAGATTTTTTGTTGACTGGAACTCCGATCCAGGGCCGCTAAGTGACTCTTTGCTTCCCCACATGTTTTGATTGTATATCTGTGTAAATATTTCTTCCGGACTTCCTCGAAACCGCAAACGATCTCTTATTTTTCGTTTGAAGGATCGAATGGGTCCATTCTTGGAAAAGATCATAATATTCAAGATTTTATTACCAATAATAAAACTTCGTAATTCACAAAGTTCAAAAATGAATATGGATTTGAATTCTGATTTTACATTTGGCCAAGGAATTGAAAACTCCATAATTGCATAGAATGAATCCCCCGATTGTTATGTTATCCTATGATCAATTGCATTAATCGATAATTTCATTCAAAGAAAAATTCTGTAAACAGATGTTGAAAAATCAAACTTCAAGTAATGATAACTTTGCAAAACAGAAATTTTGAAACCTCATACTAATTACTCATCTCTAATGTTAGAGCGATTGCTAGGGTGATGGTTTGGGAAAAGTGTAACCGGTGTTGCTTCTTCCAGCTGTAATGGTACGAAATAAATCTCACTTGGAAGAAAATAATGCCCGTTGCAGTAGTAGGCACCTACACCGATTACACAAATCGGTATCTAAGGCACTTGGTCCGAAATTACAAGCATGTTCCAAAACTTGTGGCATTACGACATTTTAACTCGATCGGTTCAATACCAAGATCGTTGCTGTACCCCCAATCCAACATAGTATTCAAGTACGCGTAAAGCCAAACTTGTCCTGTATAAAAAGGGATTATTGCCCTCCATATTTCATCTTTTAATTCTGTATTTGTTTCACTTTGTTGGAGTATTTGAATACGACTACAAGGGGATGATTTGAGTACCTTCCCCATACTTTCTTGAAGCAGAAAATCTCCCCAATCATCTCTGATAATACCCTGCTATTTCCCTAATAAAGCTGAAAAGTGTTGTTCATCTGGTCGTACCAACCTGAAGACTGGGAATTTTCACGGACCCAGGGTAAAACCCAATCAACCCTTAGACCCCCCCCCCTACCGGAAAATAGATCAAAAGGCACCCTACTCCTTCGCAGTGTTGCGAACCTCAAGAGACCATTTGGAGGAATTCAAAAGGCCCAGCTACAAGTAAAACCGGCGAGGCTGGTTTGGGGGCTCTGAATTGAAATACCAAGCATACCCCAATTCAGATTGTTTTATTAATATCCCGGTATTGGATCTGGAGACAGGTGTTGTGACCAGGTTATCAATACCAAGGACGGATTCAGGCTAGTCTTCGTCACCGATTCTGGGATTGCCGTGAAGGAGCCTGATGTTGTCAAAGAGAATGCAGAACTGATCCAGTAGGGCTTGCTGAACCGGGGATGTCTCCATTCTTTCAGTGACCTTCCGAAGGCCATTGATGACCGTCGTGTGATCCCGGCCACCCATGATTTTGCCAATTTCCTGCAAGGAATGGGGTGTCGTCTGGTGGATGATGTACATCAGCATATGACGCCTCATGACAATATCCAT
>WTGT01000008.1:11983-13265 GCA_011523445.1 Paracoccaceae bacterium | reverse complement strand
ACCGTAGAGTCTATCTTGAGTGGATGTCAATTCAAAGGGGGGAACTGACCAGTCCTGATCTTCAACCGGCACCACATCGGAATGACCCGATAGTAGGACTCCTGGCAGTTCTGGTGGTCCGACCTTGATAAGCAAGTTGGTTTTTGTTCTGTCCTGATTGTAGACCCTGGTAGTTTTTATGTCTTTTGTGCCAAGGAGCTGTTCCACATACTCTATCAGTTCCAGGTTTGAATCCTTGCTGACAGTAGGGAACCCTACCAACTTCTCCAATATCTCAGTACTGTCCATTATTCCTATGGATGAAAGAAAAGGCCATTCC
Organism: Paracoccaceae bacterium; assembly: GCA_011523445.1. Lineage (GTDB taxonomy): Bacteria > Pseudomonadota > Alphaproteobacteria > Rhodobacterales > Rhodobacteraceae > MPNP01. Next base: position 12,946 of record WTGT01000008.1, on the reverse strand, counting down.
TCAATCAATTCTCAAGATCAAATTCGAGAGGTCGAACAATATAAAACATTTCGGAATTCCTTAATTCCTCCAATACGTCCTCTCCGGCAGGTGTATCCAGCGAGAGCAATGCAATCGCATCTTCATTTGCTGCCGATCGTCCCAGGTGGAAACTGGCTATATTCACGTTGTGTTTACCCAGAATCGTACCCATGCCACCAATTATTCCCGGCCTGTCCTTATTGGTCGAATAAAGCATGTATCGGGAAATGTCGGCATCCATATAAATACCTTTGATCTGGATAATTCTGGGCTTGCCATCGGAGAAGACCGTACCGACAATTGACCGTGACATGCTCTCGGTTTCAACAGTCAGTTTCAGATAGGACTCGAATACACCTGATTTTGTCTGGCTTGTATTGGAAATCACCAGACCCAATTCCCTGGCACACTCTTCGGCGGACACCATGTTGACTTCAGGATTGTTTACTTTCAGCAAACCGGCAATCGCAACTGAAGAAAGTGCCTTGGTATTCATTTCCGCAATATTGCCGTCAAACAGAACTTCCAGACGGGTAATCGGCTCATCCGTCATCTGACCGACAAAGGCTCCCAGATGATTGGCCAGATGAATCCAGGGCTTCATGCGTTTTGCTTCCTTGGCCGAAATCGAAGGCATGTTCAGGGAGTTGTTTACAGCCCCGTTAACAAGATAATCCGACATCTGTTCGGCAATTTGAAGGGCAACTTTCTCCTGTGCCTCTGATGTTGAAGCACCCAAATGAGGGGTCGCAACGACGTTAGGAAGTTCCAGCAGGGGATTTCCTGCCGGCGGTTCAACTTCGAAAACATCCAGTGCTGCTGCAGATACCCTTCCATCTTGCAAGGCATCATGAAGCGCCTTTTCATCAATGATACCACCTCTGGCACAGTTAATGATTCCGACTCCCTGCCTGGTTTTTTGCAAAGCCCTGGCATCAATCA
>WTGT01000008.1:6039-11883 GCA_011523445.1 Paracoccaceae bacterium | reverse complement strand
CTTTTCCCATCGACCCATTTTGGTTGAGGAACTTGCCTCTGGGATTTGCCGAGCGATGGAAAAAAGCATGGCAATGGCATGTTCGGCCGTTGTTTCAGAATTGCCATGGGGTGTATTCATGACAACCACACCCAATTTTGTGGCTTCCCTGAGATCGATGTTATCCACACCGATGCCAGCACGCCCTATGACCTTCAGATTTTCTGCCTTGGAGAGTAACTCCGATGTCACCTTGGTAGCCGACCTTACCGCCAAACCATCATACTTGTGTATTACCGAATGCAACTCATCGATGGTCTTCCCCAAACCAGGCTGATAATCAACATCAACTCCCCTTTCCTCAAAAATCTTGAGGGAAACCTCGGAAAGCTTGTCGGATACTAGGACTCTGGGTTTTTGGTTCATGATTTCATTCCTGCTAACTAACCTTGTTTAAGTAATCCTATCTCTGTCTCGAAAGCCCATTTGAGCCAGGGCATCAACAGTTCAAGATCTTCTTTTTCAACTGTTGCCCCACACCAAATTCTCAAACCGGGAGGGGCCTTTTTATAATTCTTTATATCAAAAGCGACTTCCTCATTCTCCAGTCTTGCGGCAACCCTTTTGGAAAAATTAGTCATGTTGTCGGTATTGAGCAGGTGATGAGTGAATTTGAGACATACACTTGTCGTTGATCTGATTTCTGGTGAGGATGGTAAATAATCCAGCCAATCGTTTTCTACCACAAATCTTTCAATGACCTCGGCGTTGGCTTTGGTCTTGGCCACCAATCCTCGTAAACCTCCTTGGGATTTACCCCATGACAGGGAATACAGAAAATCCTCTACGCAAAGCATGGACGGAGTGTTTATAGTTGCTCCCTCAAAAATTCCCTCGATGAGTTTGCCATCCTTGGTCATTCTGAAGATCTTGGGCAAAGGCCATTTCGGTTGCCAAGATTCCAATCTGTCAACAGCCCTTGGAGACAGAATGATCATTCCATGCCCTGCTTCACCCCCCATTACCTTTTGCCATGAGAACGTTGTTACATCCAACTTTTTCCATGGTAAATCCATGGCAAAAACAGCCGAGGTTGCATCACAAAGGGTTAGTCCATCTCTCGATTCAGGTATAAAGTCACCGTTGGGTACACAAACCCCGCTGGTTGTACCATTCCAAGTAAAAACAACATCATTATCGAAATTCACCCTGGACAAATCCGGCATCTGACCAAAATCGGCTATATGGTTGTTGGAGGGAATTTCCAGTTGCTCCAAGACATCTGTTTTCCAATCCAGACCGAATGCCTCCCAGGCAATCAGTTCAACCGGACGGCTACCGAATAGGGACCACATGGCCATCTCCACGGCTCCTGTATCGGATGCGGGTACAATACCCACCCTATAGTCATCGGGTATTTCCAGAACTTCCTTTGTTGTCTGGATTAATGTGGATAACCTTTCTTTTCCCGATTGGGATCTGTGAGACCTGCCAAGGAGCGCTTCCTGCAGTATATCCAAGTTCCAGTCGGGAGGTTTTTTGCAGGGACCCGATGAAAAATTGGGGCAGTTGGGTTTATATACTGGTCTGGTGGGTATCATTTCTTTCTTTCAATCAGATACAAGTGCCGAGGGAGGTAAAAGCGTTAGACAATGCTTAGACATTTGAATATACAACCAACATAAAATCTAGGATGGGTGAGTGAAGTATATAATTTCCCTTATTGCCAACCCCAATAGGGCAAATCTTGAATCGTCCCAAGTCAGGGAATTAGGTTCCAAGTGGACTGGGCATGATATCAGATGCCTCTGTGAGGGTGTTGCGGCTGAATTCTTGGTGGACTCATTTCCTTCCGATTTTGACATTATCTGGTCTACCCTTAATGATTTAGGTATAGATCTGGTAATACAACCCAACGGCATCCGGAAAAAGAAACTTTTGGTGGCTGATATGGACTCCACCATTATCGAGCAGGAATGTCTGGATGAATTGGCAGACATATCGGGAAATGGGAGCAGGGTCAAGGAGATCACCAAAAGAACGATGAATGGCGAATTGCCTTTTGAAGATGCCTTGATGGAAAGGGTAGCACTTTTAAGGAACCAAAGTGCCAATTTGCTTGACCAGACTTGGCATACTCGCATCACTTTCACTCCTGGCGCAAAGGAACTTGTTGGTACCATGCGTGCAAATGGTGCGTACTGTGCCCTGGTTTCGGGTGGTTTTACCCATTTTACCGAGAGGGTTTCTGCTGCTCTTGGTTTTCACGAGAATCATGCCAACTCACTGATAATTCAAAACAACGTACTGACCGGCGATGTAGGTTTGCCCATTCTGGGCAAGTCAACCAAATTGAATGTCCTGACCAGGCTTGTCAACAGACTTGGTCTGCAGTTTGCCGATGCCCTTGCCGTAGGAGATGGTGCAAATGATCTGGATATGCTTCTTGCTTCAGGTATGGGAGTAGCCTTCAGGTCTTATCCCATTGTTGCCAGACAAAGCAAGATAAGGATAAACCATGGTGATCTGACTTCACTCCTTTTCCTGCAGGGTTTTAGTCAGAAAGACCTTGTGTCTTACACGGAAAATAGTTGATGGAATGATTTTCCATCAGGGTTTCGGAAAGTACCTTTTCATGCACGAACTGTCGGAAGGTCCTTCCAACGCGTTGTGTAACTTGGACTAAGAAACTCACGGGACATCAACCACGGGCGTTCAAAACCGCTGGATGCAATACGTACCGTTTCTGACCCGTAGCGTTGATTCATGCGATCCAGCAACCTCATCAACTCCCCGGTAGTTTCTGGAGGGGCTTTCTCAAGCAAAGGGGTTGTCCTTTGTTGTTCAGTGGACAGGTCAGTCAGCAAAACACCTGCTTTTTGATAGGCATACCCGTCCTTCCAAATAACATCCAAACATTTTGTGGCTGCTTTGACTAGGGACAGATTGTCATTGCAAGGGGCCAGAAAAGTCCAAGATGCATTGTTTACATAGCGTGGTCCCTTTGAAAATGGTGATGTTCGAATGAATATCTGGACGGTTCCTGCGTAAACTCCCTTGGCTCTGGCTTTCTCAGCTGCCCTGGAGGCATAGGTTGCTACTGCTTCCTGAAGTTGGAACTTGGTTGTAACCTTTCCCTTGAAGCCCCGTGATACCATCAGATGCTGAGGATCAGGTGGCAATTCTTCAATCTCTATGCAGGATTCTCCGCGAAGTTCCCGTACAGTTCTTTCCAAAACAACACTGAACTTTTTTCTGGCAGTCATGCAATCTAGGTCAGCAAGATCTTGAGCTGTCCCAATACCCATCAGGCGTAACCGCAGTGATAAACGACGGCCAACTCCCCAGACATTTTCAATTGCTATCTGATCAAGGGGATAGGGAGGTTCCATGATATGAACATTATTTGAACCCGGTGATTTTTTGCCAAGATGATTGGCCAATTTTGCCAGAGTTTTTGTTTGTGCAATACCAACCGAAACGGGAATAGATGTCCATTGCCTGACGGTTCGGGCAATATTCTGACCGAAGGATGGCAAATCCTGAATACCATGCAAGTCCAGAAAAGCCTCATCAATGCTGTAAACTTCAACTTTCGGTGCCAAATCCTCCAGACATTCCATAACCCGCTGGGAAAGGTCACCATAAAGGGCATAATTGCTGCTCCTGACAATCACCCCGTCCCGCTGCAGTTGCTTCCTCAACTTGAAATATGAGTCTCCCAATTTGTAACCGAGCTCCTTCACTTCATCCGACCGGGCAATAAGACACGCATCATTATTAGAAAGTACTGCTATGGGAACCTTTCTCCAATCCGGTCGGAAGACCCGCTCACAACTGGCATAAAAGTTGTTGCAATCAACCAGGGCAAACATCAGAAACTGCTCCCGAACTTCTGAATGCTGGCAGTAATGACTCCACGTATTTCCGTATCTTTCGTTACCTTGATTGCTGAATAGCCCGGATTTTCGGGCTGCAGGGTCCATGTCTTCCTGACCTTGACCAATCGTTTTACGGTAAACTCATTATCAACAATGGCAAGAACGATCATGCCGTTTTGCGGCTCGATACTAGAATCGACAACCAATATTGAACCATTCAATATACCGGCATCCTTCATGCTATCGCCCTGTACCCTAACCAAAAAGGTGGCGGCTGGTCGCTGTACAAGAAATTCATTCAAGTCCAGGACAGTTTCAAGATAATCATTGGCCGGTGAAGGAAAACCGGCTTCGACCGGGGATGCATAAAGTGGCAGATCAACTTGTGACCGCTTCACAACATGACCAAGATCAAACTCCGGCAATTCTTTCACAACAACCTCAACAACCCGAAGCCATCACCTCGGGAACCTACATTTGAATTTATAAGCAATTCAATTCTAGCACAAGTCCAGCGATGAACAAACTTCAAATCACAAAAATGATTTACATACTACAGTTTCAAAATGATACTTACGTAAGCCTCCCCTGGTTCTGTATCGGCCTATAAATGGTATTTAACATTTTTTCTTGGCAAATTGGTTACTTTGGAACAAGGTGTTTGCAAAGCTTTTGGAATTTTGCCATTCAAATACCGCTTTAGTACAAGCATTGGCATGCTCCGAATTATTGTTTAACTTTCCATTCTGCCATAGTCTTGTGGCTGGCAGAAGTTCATTTTAAAGTAAAAGACTTGTTATTTTGGCTGTTGTTTAAGAAACAGTCACTGTAAAGTAATTACTTCAGGGTACAATCAATGACAAAAGGACATTTGTCTGAATTAGGCTTCAGTCATAAGAAAATTTCAAGATAAGAGATAACGGAGATGAAGGAAATATGTGTGGCCGATTTTCCCAGGGTGTAATTGAAGAGGAGATTCTGGATTTGTTTGATTTGCCTCCAGAGACAAACATTCCATACATACAGCCAAGATATAACGGAGCCCCCACACAGGAATTCATTACATGTCGACAGGATAATGAAGGGTTTCGATCCATTTCCAAAATCAAGTGGGGACTTATCCCCTTTTGGGCCAGGGATCAATCAATTGGATCCAAGTTGATCAATGCCAGATCGGAAACAGTTTCCGAGAAGCCCTCCTTCAAATATGCCTTTAGACAACGACGATGTCTTGTGCCTGCCAATGGCTGGTTTGAGTGGCAGCACAAGGGTCAAGGCAAGCAACCCTACTATATCCAGTTGGAAGAAGGTTCGCTGATGGCACTTGCTGGTATTTGGGAAACATGGTTGGGAGAGGAGGGCATCATTGAAACCTTTGCACTCTTGACCCGGAATGCAATTCCCGGACTGGCAGAAATATACTATCGTCAACCCGTTGTAGTTAACAGGAGTGATTTTGATACCTGGTTGTTTCCGGATTCACCTAGGGATAAACTGATTGATGTTATCAATACCGAACCACCAAGATTCGAAGCATGGCCTGTCTCCCCCTTGGTCAACAATGCAAGGAATAATACCAATACAATAACGAAAAGACTCGTAGCAAATTAACAAAACAACATTTGAACTGCGAACCCCAAATCATCCCATGGCTGACCTTGAATCTTAACCAAAGTTGTTGTGACCTATCGCTGTTCCAGAAATTCATTCAGTTCAGGACAGTTTCAAGAAAATTGTTGGCTGGTGAAGGGAAACCAGCTTCAACCCGAGATGCATAAAGTGGCAAGTCAACTTGTGACCGCTTTACAGAACGACCAATATCAAACTCCAAATCAAAATATACTAAACTGCTTTTGCAACCCAGTAATACTCGACAAAATGAAAATAATCATTATCTTTTACCCTGTCGGGAGTGCGTCAAATTGCATGGTGAGGCTGAGGCCTCGCCCGACGTCAAATTATATACTGGACTAGACCAGTTACG
>WTGT01000008.1:0-5939 GCA_011523445.1 Paracoccaceae bacterium | reverse complement strand
GTGAGGCTGAGGCCTCGCCCGACGTCAAATTATATACTGGACTAGACCAGTTACGTTTTGGAAGGTGTACAACGCTGTATCCTTTGATATTTCTTAGATGTAATATTGCAGTTACTGCGTTAAGATCCAATTATGCTTTCAGGAGTTTGTAGTACTCCCTAATAAGGTACTACATAATCCTAAATTAAACCCTTGACGAACTGCTGGACTGACCCAAAGCAAAACGTCAGCATCTGGTAAAATATATTTGTTTCTTGATTGTAGTAAAACCTTGAGAATGGGTATGATACTTACTGTGACTATTGAAATTCAAAAATCGACTTTAGGATATCTCGTGAAATTGGATAAACAGGAGGATTCATTTTGATAACTTCTTCTGTATTGAGGATTCTAGCCTAAGCCTTGAATGGGGTAATTTGGGAAGGCCGGAATGAGGATGAAAGCCTTTTTTCAGAAAATGCCCCGTTATCTGTAAGCCATCAAGTATTTCTTCTGATTCATTGACCTTGCCCGACAACATGCATTGGGGCAAGGGAAACAGTTTTGAAGACCATTCACCTGCTCCCTCTCTGCTTACAGCACAACCAGATTTGGGAGAAATATATGCCAAGTTTTTTTCTGAATTGGTAACGGCACATTTCTCTAAATCAAGACCAAACCCTATTTCCTTCAGTAATAAGATTTCCCATTCAAGGTAATCAATCAACCAGTTTTGAGTGGAATTGATCCTATCCAGGAGACGAACAGTCTCAGTATAAAGTTTTCTATGTGGGTCGAATTGAGGCAGAAGACTGTCAAGCAAGGTACAGATGGAGTTAAGGGCATTCAGGGCTATTGGTCCAGAAAACACAATCTCTGTTCGCTGTTTCTCCAGTTCAACCTTGAAAGTTCCCAATAATTCATGGAGACGGGCACGCCATACAATGGATAATTGATTACCCTCAGTAAGAATTGAGGCCATTTTCTTAGACTTGGCGTTCCAGATCATTCCCGACCTTTTACCATGATGTTTGGTCATGACGCTTGCAATGGCAGCATGTTCGCCATACGGTTTGGACGAAAGAAAAAAACCCGTGTCTTGCCAATCCATTTAAAACAATTCAATTCGTGATGTTAAAAAGATTCATTCTGCAAAGAAGATTAAATTAGGGCTGTCCCAAGCCCATTTCCCTCAGTCTTTTTTCGTCATCCATCCATTTCTTGCGGACTGTTACTCGCAAAAAGAGGTGAACTTTTTGACCAAGCAACTTGGAAATATCCTTTCTGGCATCAATGCCAACCTGTTTGATACATGATCCCGAAGCTCCAATGACCATCGCCTTATGCCCATCTCTGGCAACAACTATGTTTTGATCAATCCTGACTTCATTGTTTTTCATTTCCTTCCATTGATCAGTCTCGACACCCAGATTGTAGGGTATTTCCTGATGCAAACGCAACAGGAGCTTTTCACGAGTAATGTCACAGGCCAAGCTTTGAACGGACTGTGAGGAAATCTGATCTGGGGGAAAGAGCCACGGTCCCTTGGGAAGATTGTCCGAATACCATTCAATCAGGTCCTCTAAGCCATCACCTTTTTTGGCCGAAATCAAGAACACCTTGGCAAAGTTCATCCGGTTTGAAAAAGCATCCACCAATTTGAGTAACTCACTTGGATTAACCAGATCGATCTTGTTGACAATCAGAATGATTTTTGCCTGATCTTTCTCAAGTTGCTTCAGTCTTTTGATGATACCTTCATTCTCTTCCAACTTGCCCGACTTTGGCTGGACCATAAGGGAGATAATATCTGCATATTTGATACTTCCCCAGGCAGACTTGACCATGGCCTGGTCCAACTTGGTCTTTGGATTGAAGATACCTGGTGTATCAACAAAGGCAATTTGGGTACCTTCCCTGTTCTGTATACCGATCAGGTTTGTTCGAGTGGTTTGGGCTTTATGGGTAACAATTGCCAATTTGGTTCCCACCAATCGGTTAAGCAGGGTGGATTTCCCGACATTGGGTTCGCCCATCAAGGCAACATAGCCAAAATTGGTGTTAATCACTGGCTTCTTTCCATTTGTCCAATATGATCTGGGCAGCTTTTCTTTCGGCTTCCTTCTTGGTCATCCCTCGTGAAACCGCCTTCTCACCTGATGAAAGACTGACCTCTACCTGGAATTCAGGTGCATGACTAGGACCCTCCTTCTTCACAACCCTGTACGTTGGTATTTCCTTGCCCATCATATGCAAACGTTCCTGTAGTTCACTCTTTGGGTCAATGGCATCAGTTACTTCAAAAGACAAGTGGGGGTGCCAGAGTTTCAGCACTAGTTTCCTTGCTTCCTCCAATCCGCCTTCATGATATACGGCCCCAATCACTGCCTCAATTGCACCACCAAGCACAGATGCCCTAGTACGGGTACCGGAATGTCTGGCGTCATGTCCGAGGATCAAATATTTCCCAAGATCAACGGATTTGGCAACTTCCGAACATGTTTTTCCTGAGACCACCTTGTTGAATCTAGTGGCCAGTTCACCAACCCCTGCCGAAGGATATTTCTGAATCATGTAATCCACGACAATCAGCGCCAAAACCCTGTCACCATGAAATTCCAACCTCTCGTTATTGGCCGTTTCATCATGTAGATGTGAGCTGTGAATCAGGGCGTTCTTCAGCAATAGTTTGTTCTTGAAAACATACCCCAGTCTTTGTTCCAGTTGGGAAAATGCCTTGTTGCTGTTCACCTTATAGCCTTGAGAAATCTGTCACTCCGCCAGGTCCAGAAAAAAAAGAGAGAGGAACCCGCTGAAGAAAAGACGACCAAATTCGCCCTTCCAACCAGATTTTCGAAGGGTACGTAACCCACCCCCCTTCGTTCCTGGGGGACCCGGCTATCTAGACTGTTGTCCCGATTATCACCCATGAAAAAGAAATGGCCTTCAGGCACCTTGTAAACCAACTCGGTTTCGGAGGTCGTTGGAGATCCGATTTCCAAGGTGGTATAGACTCTCCCGTCAGAATTGGTCTCCTCAAACCGGCTTTTCTTGCAAACACCATCGGTAATCGGCTGATTGCTGCAACGGGGCAAGGCTCTTGCCCCTCCCTGTGGCACGAATGGCTCCTCAAAATCCTCGATTTGCTCCCTGGGAAATTCAAACCAACTGTTTCGGTCGGGATTTTCTCTCGTCTTTATTGCAACCGAGTCGCCAACAATCCTTATCTCGTCACCCGGCAAACCGATCAACCGCTTGATGTAATCTTCCTTTCTGGTGGGATGCCGGAACACCACCACATCACCTCTTTTGGGCTCCTTTCCCAAAATCCTGCCCTCGAAGGGACACATTGCCCAAGGACATGAATATTGTGAATAACCGTAAGCCATCTTGTTTACGAAAAGAAAATCACCCACCAACAGGTTATCTTTCATTGAACCCGAGGGTATAAAGAATGGTTGAAAGAAAATGGTTCTGAAAAGACCGGCTATCAGAAGAGCCAGAATCAGGGTGATAACGTTTTCTTTTATTGTGTCTATCATAACTTTGTCTAAGGAGAAGGCTCAGGTTAAATCTTTTTCAACACAAAAACCGCCGAGGTCGTGTTTAATTTCTCTAAATGGGGTCCGGTACTTCTGGATACCAGATCACAAACTCCCTTGTCTATACTTTCTTCAATTGCTCCAGCAAAAGCAGGATCCTTGAGTGTGTGTTCATTGAGCGAAAACACGAACAGGGTACCCGGCGAAATGGCACCCAATATTTCCTTGAGCAGTTCGACAGGTGCTGCACCGGAACCAATTACGCCTATTGCCGAAATCACGGAATATGAGGAGATGTTTTCAGGAAGAGGCTTTTCAATAGTTCCCAAATACACATTGTTATAAATATTCCTGAACCGTGCCATTTCGAGCATGGCGGGATTAATGTCGGTGCCGTCAATATTGGTAAATCCTGCCTTCTGAAGGGCCTGCCCCGAGTATCCGGTACCACAACCCATATCAAGAATCGACAGGTTTCGATCAGTGGCCACATTTGCTAAATCACTCGCACATCTCTCCGGTGTCCTGTACCCATTCTTGATCATGTCTTGTTCATAAGATTCTGCCCATTTCGTATACAGGTCGAAAATATCCCGATCTGTCTCCAACTCGTATACCTTGGATAAAAAGTCTACCTCGTCCATAATTTTTTCCCTCGCTATTTGTACATTAGGGTTTTATTTTTTGTTGCCCGATGTTGCAAGAGTAGGTTCACCACACTTTCTTGCCTGAATAACAACCTTGGCAATGGCCCAAGGGTAATCATCGGACATGGTCAGAAATATTTCCGGCTCCCAGCCCTGAGGGACAAGTTCATCCAACCAGACCTTGGCCTTGCCATGGATATTCATAGACGGAAAACCGTTTTTCAGATTCCGAACCTCCAAATCCCGCCATCTGACCCCTTGCCTCATTCCGGTACCCAAGGCTTTTGAGCACGCCTCCTTGGCTGCCCATCTTTTGGCCAATATTCCCGTCTGGTTGGGAAATCGCTGGGCAAATTGTCTTTCATGAACTGTAAAGATCCTTTCCAGAAATCGATCACCATGACGGGAAAGTGCTCCTTCCAGACGTGATATATTCACGATATCAATGCCGATACCAACAATCACCGGGTACCTATGCCCATTGCCAAACGAAATTGGCGCTTATTGGCCATTTCTGGCTTCATCCATGGTCTGGCGCATGGCTTGTACTGCCTCCTTCAAGCCGGAAAAAATGGCTTCGCCAATCAGAAAATGCCCAATGTTGAGTTCCTTGATTATTCCGATAGATGCTATTTCCCTAACGGATTGAAAGGTTAAACCATGTCCTGCATGAACCTCCAGTCCCAATTCATGGGCCACTTGAGCTGCCTTTTTGATTTTGTCTAGTTCCCTTGATATGGCCTGGTCAAGATCATCGTGTTGAGCTTCACAATAGGGTCCCGTGTGTATTTCAACAACCTGGGCACCGGCTTCGGCTGCAGCCCTGATTTGTTTGAGATCTGTTCCCACAAAAAATGAAATCCGACAACCGGCATTTTGCAATGGCTTGATATACTCGTCCAAGGTTTCCTTTTGTCCGAATACATCCAAACCCGCTTCAGTAGTCCGCTCTTGGCGTCGTTCAGGAACGAGGCAGATGGCATGGGGCTTGTGCTTCAGGGCAATCTGCTGCATTTCTCCTGTTGCTGCCATTTCAAGATTGAGAGGAACTTTTAAGGTATCCTTTAACCTTGCAATATCACGGTCCCTGATATGCCTTCGGTCTTCCCTGAGATGGGCAGTAATACCATCGGCTCCAGCTTCCTCTGCAAGTATGGCGGCATCTACTGGATCGGGATAATCACTACCCCGTGCATTTCTAACTGTAGCAACATGGTCAATATTCACACCAAGACGCAAATAGTTGGACATAACCATAAATTCTCCAAAACAATCCTATGCTGATATTGATAGGTTAGATCAAAGAGCTGTTTCAAGGGTTCGATCAGGGTATTCAGAAGAAATTGAGGTCGCCTGATATCTTGAAATGCTCCTCACACATTGCTTGGACCCGACAAAACCGATCAAATCATAAAGGTGCTTGAGGTGATTGACCTCTACCTCCAACAGAAAATGGAAACTTTCCAGGGTCCTCGACTCTACCACGACATTACGGATATTTGCCTGCATCGTACCAATTGCCGTACAAACCTCACCCAAAGCTCCCGGTCGGTTTGACATGACGATATCCAGTTTTGCAGGATGGTCTATGCCATAGGGTCCGGGGTGCCATTCAAGATCAATCCATCTATCGTACAGTTTGTTCTCTTCCAGTACCTGGCAATCAAACACATGAACCGTAACGGCATTGTCATCATTCTGGAATCCGATAATTCGATCTCCGGGAAGGGGATAACAACAGGTTGCCATCTCGGGGAGGGTATCCTTGTCT
>WTGT01000245.1 GCA_011523445.1 Paracoccaceae bacterium | reverse complement strand
AAACACAGCCGTGGGAACATTTATGTGATCGACAGGAGTCGGCTCTCCCTCAAATACTGTTGCTACGAAGCACATTGCCTCCCTTATTGCAACCGGGGTTAAATTCAATCGATTCGTGGCATCACCAATCGCATATATCGATGGGATAACCGTCTGTGAATATTCATCCACAACGACTGCACCCGAGGAATCTCTCTGAACATGCAGGTTCTCAAGATTAAGCCCATTGGTATTGGGTTTGCGTCCGGTTGCATAAAGGATGAAATCAAATTCCTGTGAATTTCCATCCTGGAAATAAACTCTCAATCCCCCATCCCCCCTGACTATTTTTTCCACAGTATGATTGAGCCTTATGTCGATTCCCCTATAAGCCATGGAATCCGATAGATGTTCCCGAATGTCATTATCAAATCCTCTTAGTATTTGTGGCCCCCTGTAAACCTGTGTTACACTGCTACCCATGCCATTAAAAATTCCTGCAAATTCACAAGCGATATAACCTCCACCACAAATCAGTACTCGCTCAGGCAATTCCTGCAACTTAAATACATCATTGGATGTACTGACCAGATCCGATCCCTCGAAGTCAGGAACAAAAGGGCTTCCCCCCGTTGCGATCAAAATTATTCTGGATTTGTATGTTTTTCCATCATCCAACTTGATGGTGTGGGGATCTTTCAGGGTTGCCCTGGAAGGGAAAAAATTGACATTGGCATTGTCAAGCAAAGATCTGTAGATACTTTCCAGGCGATCAATCTCTTTGTCCTTCATCGCCTGGAACCGTTCGAAACCGAATGTGGAAGTGCCGACATCCCAACCAAAACCTTCAGCATCGGCAAAAAAATCCCCAAAATCGGCAGCAAAAACCATCAGTTTTTTGGGAACACACCCTCGGATTACACAGGTTCCCCCAAGCCTGTATTCCTCGGCCAAGCCTACCTTGAACCCTTTTTCAGAAGCTACCCTTGCAGCTCTGACACCACCTGAACCACCACCAATTACAAACAAATCAAAATCAAACATCAAGCACCTGAAACCAATTTTTGGTATCTACCATTTCATACCAGCATAAACCTTATAGTATTTGATAGGTAAACATCTCATTCAACCCTCACAATCAAAGACTTCGATTATTCCATCCTTAGTACCAGTAATAACCTGATCACACAACCCAACGAAAAGACCACATTCAACTACACCTACAATTTGGTTTATTAGTTGCTCCAGAGCGGAGGGATCAGGAATTTGCTCGAACGAATAATCCACAATAAAATGACCCTCATCGGTAACAAAAAACTTGTTATCCTCTGTTCGCATTGACTTTGAATTGAAAGTGATGCCAGAAGAAACAAAGAGATTATCCAGCCTTTCTAGAGTAGAAGCCCAGCCAAAACGTATGATTTCTATCGGCAGGGGAAACTTCCCCAAGACATCAACTTTTTTGGATATGCTGGCAATGACTTTCATGGAGTCGGCCGAGGAGGCAACAATCTTTTCCTGTAGAAGGGCCCCGCCTCCCCCCTTGATCAGGCTCAATCCAGAATCAAATTCGTCAGTCCCGTCAAGCACCAAGTCAAGATGCTTAACCACAGATAATTCGGAAATCCTCAAGCCAAGGGATTCAGCCAATTTTGTTGTCCTTGTTGAGGTTGAAACAAAAGTAAGATCCAGCTCTTTCTGGAGATTTCTGGCTGCAATTTCCTGTACTAGGGCTTCTGCCGTCGAACCGGTACCCAAGCCAACCCTCATTTTATTTTCAAAATATTTTAATGAATATTTTGCTGCAGAACTTCTGGATAAATCCTGATCTTCGGCTTGACTTCCCATGTAATTAACCTCCACTTATTGGTGCTAAGTAAAATACTGAAATAGTTACAATTTAAAATAAGTCTTTTGTAGGTGGAGTGGCCATAACATGTATATCAGTGCCTTTGATATTTTCAAAATTGGTGTAGGCCCATCAAGCTCTCATACCATGGGCCCTATGGTTGCTGGCAACAAATTCCGCGATTCCATAAGTAATTACACAAAACATGCGCGGGGATTGAGAGCTACCCTTCACGGTTCACTCGCCTATACCGGTAAAGGTCATGCAACGGACAGGGCCCTGATATTGGGACTTGCAGGAATGTTGCCACAATACTACCACGAAGAACGGGCAGAACAAATTCTGTCCAGCATCAACAATAATCAATTTATCAAGATGGATAAGGGAATCAGGCTTGAATTCAATCCAAGCCTTCACCTGGTTTTTGATTACAAGACCAAATTGCCGTTACATACCAACGGTTTGTCCATTTGTCTGGTGGACAGGGGTGAAAAGACACTTTTTCAGGAAAAATACTACTCCATTGGTGGTGGGTTTGTCCTTACTGAAGATGAAATGATCAATCCGGTTCCATTGGTTCAAGAACCCGTACCCAATGATTTTTCCTCAGTGGAAGAATTGCTGAAAATAACTGAAGAAAAACAAAAATCCATTTATGAAATTATCTTGGAAAATGAGGAGGCATTAAGGTCCCCAGAGGAAGTTCACGACCTGATCATAGAAATATGGATGGTCATGAATCATTGCATCGAAATGGGGGTGAATGCAAAGGGTATATTGCCTGGCGGATTGAAAGTCAAAAGGCGGGCGGGGGAGATTTATGAAGACCTGATGAAGGAAAAAAGACTTACCAATCAGATTCCACCTCATACAATAAATGACTGGATTTCAGTATACGCCATGGCTGTAAACGAAGAAAATGCCAATAATGGGCAGGTGGTAACTGCTCCCACCAATGGTGCCGCCGGTGTTATTCCCGCAACACTAAAATACTATCTGGAACATGTTCCCAATGCATCTGGTGACAAGATACCGGAATTCTTATTCACAGCTGCTGCAATTGGTGGTATCATCAAATCGAATGCATCAATTTCAGGTGCGGAATGCGGATGTCAGGCAGAGGTAGGATCAGCTGCTGCAATGGCAGCTGCCGGACTATGTGCTGTGCTTGGCGGCACACCCAATCAGGTGGAAAACGCATCTGAAATTGCCCTGGAGCATCATCTGGGGATGATTTGTGACCCGATCACGGGTTTGGTGCAGGTTCCTTGCATAGAAAGGAAAGGTGTGGGG